>CATJIW010000246.1 GCA_949740745.1 uncultured Lachnospiraceae bacterium
ACCCCGCCTGCGCTGGTGGGGAAGGTCATCGCCCTGATTATGGCCGTCAGCATGTGCGCCCAGCCTCTGGGAAGCGGGCTGTACGGGTTTTTGTTTGAGGCTTTGGAGGGGCTTTCCTTTGTCGTGGTCCTGTTTTCCGGTTCCTGTTCCTTTCTGGTGGCCGTTTTTGCAAGAAAGGTTTTCCGGGAGTTTCGCCCTTCGGGGGATGCCTGAATCAGGCCGGGTGCAGGCCCTTCCGTTTTCCATGGTCTCATTTCCATGGCGCAGGGGGAGAGGCTGTGGCAATGGAGACTTCCTTCGATGATCCATTGCTTATGCTATTTCAAGCTTTGCCTTGACTTTGCGTAATTCCGTTTCAAGGACACCTACACGGATGGCAAGCATTTCTTTTTCATTATCGATTTTTAATGCTTCGTGCAGATTTCTTGATAAATCAAGATGTCCCTCCGCTATACGCTGGATATTGACGTGTATTTCATTTTCTATTATTAAATCAGTGTTTATAACATGCTTCTGGACTTCTTGTAAATCGGTTTCAAAACGATTCATTTTGGCTTCGAAATGATCCATCCTGGTTTCAATACTATTCATCTTTGAAAGAATCAGATCAAGCTTTTCGGTGTCGGTCATATTAATGCTCCTTTATCGTAATCCATGTGATTAAGACTGGCTCCTGACTGGTGTAAGTATATCATAATTCGGGCATAAAGTCTATTGAATCAGCAATGTCAGAAAGGGGAATTTCATACTGCTTACGCAGGGCGGAATTTAAAGCTTCATTCTTGGCGAAAGTCCGGGAATCACGAAAATTCTTGCTTTCTTCCTTGTTTGGCTTTATAATAGGGAATGGAAAATAAATCAGTTCTTCGGGGCGGGGTGAAAGTCCCCACCGGCGGTATAGTCCGCAAGCGGCCTTTGGCGGCTGACCCGGTTGGATTCCGGGACCGACAGTATAGTCTGGATGGGAGAGGACGGTTTGCAGCGGCGCATGTGCATGGGAGCCTTGGCGGCTGGAGAACGGCGGATGGTCTGCCCCGGATATCGGATAAGGTATGCGGGGCTTTTTCTTTTTGCGCAGGACGCCCAGGGGAAGAATCAGGCTTTTGCGAAACTGAAAAATTCATTGAATACGGAATGCGTGGCGCAGCAGGCTTTGGACGGACATACTGCCAGGATATTCCGAGAATTTCGAGTTTCGCAGACGCCTGTAAAAGAAGAACGGCAGGGAGGTTGCCATGAAAAGGGAAAAATTGCTTACGGTGAGGAATCTGGTCACAATCGCCGTGTTGTCGGCGGTGGCCGCATTGTTAATGTATCTGGAGTTTCCGCTTTGGTTCGCGCCGCCTTTTTATGAGCTGGATTTCAGCGAGATTCCGGTGCTGGTGGGGGCCTTTTCCATGGGGCCGGCGGCCGGCTTCGTCATTGAGACGCTGAAGATCGTTTTTAAGCTTTTGCTCAGGGGGTCTGCCACCATGGGGGTGGGGGACTGGTCCAACCTGCTGATTGGCTGCAGCCTGGTAATCCCGGCGGCCATGATCTATGGGAAGAACCGGACCAGAAGGGGCGCCGTCATCGGCCTGGCGGTGGGGACGCTCACCATGGCCTTTGTGGGCTGTTTCCTGAATGCCTACGTGCTTCTGCCTACCTATGCCCGGGCCTTTGAGGGGGCGTGGCAGGGCTTTTTGGTCATGGGGGTCTTTACGGCAGCGGTCGCCTTCCCGGTGTTTTTCTTTTATGGAAGGGAGAAGGGAAGCCATCCCATCCTGATGGGCCTGGCGGTGGAGGCGGTAATTCTGGCGGCGGCCATAGTCCTGATGAACGTGCTCCGGTTGTTTTCCGGGGACAGCCTGGCGGGGCTCGTCGGCATGGGCACGGCGGTCAATCCGGCCATCACGGGCATCTGGAGCTTCGTGCTTCTGGCCGTCCTTCCGTTTAACCTGCTTAAGGGCGTCGTCGTTTCCTTTATTACGGTTTTGATTTATAAGCGGATTCGTGTTATAATAAAGCAGGCCGGCGATTCCGGGCGGCCTGCCGGAAAGCGGCCCTTATAGCGGCAGGGAATGGCCGGGGCTTTGTGGCTCCGGCCTGTTTAGTGGATTCTTGGGAGGATGGGGCATGAGGTTCAGACCGTGCATTGACATTCATAACGGCAGAGTGAAGCAGATCGTGGGCGGGAGCCTGTCGGATAGGGGAAACCGGGCGGAGGAGAATTTTGTGTCGGAGCTGGACGCCTCCTTTTATGCGGATTTTTATAAGCTGGACGGGCTTTCGGGGGGACATGTGATCCTGTTGAACCCGGAGGGCTCGGAGTTTTACGGGGCCACGAAGGCGCAGGCCCTCGAAGCCCTTGCGGCTTATCCGGGGGGCCTTCAGGCGGGCGGCGGCATCCACGAGGGGAATGCGGGGGAGTTTCTGGAGCGGGGGGCTTCTCACGTGATCGTGACTTCTTATGTATTTCGGGACGGGAGGTTTCGGGAGGACCGGCTGAGGCGGCTCGTAAAGGCCGTGGGCCGGGAGCGTCTGGTGCTGGATCTCAGCTGTCGGAAGCGGAACGGGGCCTATTATATTGTTACAGACCGCTGGCAGAGGTTTACGGAGCTTTCCGTGAACCGGGATACGCTGTCCCGGCTTTCGGACTCCTGCAGTGAGTTTTTGATCCATGCGGTGGATGTGGAAGGGAAGGCCTCCGGCGTGGAGGAGGAGCTTCTTGCCCTTCTGGGGGACTGGGGGGAGATTCCGATCACCTACGCCGGGGGCGTGGGAAGCATGGAGGATCTGGAAACGGTAAGGAGGCTGGGAAGAGGGCGTGTGGACGTGACGGTGGGAAGCGCACTGGATCTGTTCGGCGGAAGCCTTGCATACCGGAAGGTTCTTGCATTTATGAAATGAGGAACAGGAATAAGGAACAAAATCGGATGGGCCGGGCTGCGGTGCCGGGGTATTTTCCCCTGCGGGACCGTATCCGGGAGAGGTGAGTCATAGATGGAACAAAAGGGGAGCAATGCCGAGACGAAGCGGTTAAACAAGATTAAGATCGCTAAATTCATTTATCATCATGGGGAGGCTTCGAAGCAGGAGATTGCGGCGGCTCTGCATCTTTCCATGCCCACGGTGCTCCAGCGGGTGAAGGAGCTGATCCAGGAGGGGGTCGTCACGGAGGCAGGGGAGTATGAGTCCACCGGAGGCCGGAAGGCGAAGGCCCTTTCTGTCGTGGCGGGAAGCCGTTATGCGGGGGGCCTTGACATTACGGGCAACCACGTAAGCTTCGTGCTTCTGGATGCGGGAGGAACAGTCTGCGGAAAGAAGCGGGTCCGCTGCGCCTTTGAGGATACAGAGGAGTATTATGTCAGCCTGGGGGAGATGCTGGGATTTTTTCTGGACAAATATCAGGTGGACAGAGAGCGGCTCCTTGGAGTCGGCGTCTCCATTCCGGGCATTGTGGACGAGGAGATGAAGCGGATGCCCCAGTCCCATGTGCTCCGGGTGGAAAATTTTGAACTGGACAAGATTTCCTGCCGGATCCCTTTTCGGACCTGGTTCCGCAACGACGCCAACAGCGCCGCCTATGCGGAGCTTCGGGGGAGCAGGCGGGACACGGTATATCTTTCGCTCAGCAATACGGTGGGCGGGGCCATTTACATGAACGGCCGGATTTACAAGGGAGCACATTTTCGAAGCGCCGAGTTCGGCCATATGATTCTGGTGCCGGAGGGGAAGCGCTGTTACTGCGGAAGGGCAGGCTGTATGGACGCCTATTGTGCGGCCGGGGTGCTGTCCCGCTGGGCCGGGGACGATCTGGAGGCGTTTTTCAAGGGGCTGGAGGCGGAGAACCCGGTGTATGAGACGGTGTGGAGGGAGTATTTGAACTTCCTGGCCATCGCCATCACCAACCTGCGGATGGCCTTTGACTGTGACGTGGTGCTCGGGGGGTACGTGGGCGGCTATATGGACCGCCACATGGGGGCTCTGGAGGACCGGCTTTCCGAGTACCGGATTTTTGATTCAAACCAGAATTATGTCCGGACGGGCAGGTATAAGCACGAGGCGGCGGCCATCGGGGCGGGCATCCGGTTCGTGGAGGAATATTTTAACGGGATTTTGTGACAGCGCCGGATTTTTTTGGGAATTGTGCCGGTTAAGGGTTGACAGGCGGATGGTTCCGTGGGATAATAGAGCTACTTAGATAAAGCGCTTTATAAAAGTGGCGCAGATGATTCATTTGAAGCGGAGAAGGAGGTAATGGGATATTATGGAAGGCAAGATGAAAGTGGCCGTGATGGAAGGCATCGGGAAGATGGGCTTTACGGAGAGGGAGATCCCGGTCCCGAAGGCGAACGAGGTGCTGGTGAAGCTGGACTACGTGGGCATCTGCGGCTCGGACATTCATTATTATGAGACGGGCCGCATCGGAGATTATGTGGTGGAACCGCCTTTTGTGCTGGGGCATGAGCCCGGCGGCGTGGTGGTCGAGGTGGGCGCCGACGTGAAGCATCTGAAGGCGGGGGACAGGGTTGCCCTGGAGCCCGGCAAGACCTGCGGGCACTGTGAGTTCTGCCGGGAGGGGAAGTACAACCTCTGTCCGGACGTGGTCTTTTTTGCGACACCTCCCGTGGACGGGGTGTTCCAGGAGTATGTGGCCCATGAAGCGGACCTTTGTTTTAAGCTTCCCGAAAACGTGAGCACCCTGGAGGGAGCGCTGATCGAGCCCCTGGCCGTCGGTTTCCATGCGGCGAGGCAGGGAGGAGCCCAGGCGGGCATGACGGCCGTGGTCACCGGCTCCGGCTGTATCGGCCTGGTGTCCATGATGGCCTGCAAAGCTATGGGTGTGTCGAAGGTCTACGTGGTCGACATCATGGAGAAGCGTCTGGAGAAAGCCATGGAGCTGGGGGCCACCGGCGTGATCAACAGCAAGAACGTGGACATGGTGGAAGAGGTGATGCGCCTTACCGGAGGCAAGGGCGCGGATCTGGTCATCGAGACGGCCGGGACAGAGATCACCACCAGGCAGGCCATCCACTGCACGAGGAAGGGCGCGACCATCGTTTTGGTCGGCTATTCCAAGAGCGGCGAGCTGACCCTTCCCATCAGTCTGGCTCTGGATAAGGAGCTGACCTTCAAGACAGTGTTCCGGTACCGCCATATCTATCCCATGGCCATCGAGGCTGTGGCGGCGGGCAAGGTCGATCTGAAAGGGATCGTCACGGACATCTTTGATCTGGACGACGCCCAGAGGGCCATGGACGACAGCATCAACAAGAAGGCGGAGATCGTCAAGGGCGTGATCAAGATCAACAAGGAGTTATAAGAAGCCTGACGGGATCCGGTTGGAAACGAAAATATTGGCAGGATATTCCCGCAATTGCCTAATAAAATATGAAAAAAGAAAAGGAGAACGACTATGAGCTATTTGGACGAGGTATTTGGGTTATCTGGAAAGGTTGCGATTGTGACAGGCGGAGGCCGCGGCATCGGGCAGACGGTGGCCATCGGGCTGGCCAAGGCAGGAGCCGAGGTGGTCATTATTGCCAGGAGCAATGCGGACGAGACCATCGAAAAGATCACGGCCGAGGGCGGCAGGAGCTATTTCG
>CATJIW010000247.1 GCA_949740745.1 uncultured Lachnospiraceae bacterium
ATGGTGGACAACGTGATCCCCTACATCGGCGGGGAGGAGGAGAAGTCCGAGCAGGAGCCGCTTAAAATCTGGGGAAGGATTGAGGATGGCGTCATCAAGAAGGCCGAAGGCCCGGTTATCACCTCTCAGTGCATCCGGGTGCCTGTCAGCAACGGGCATACGGCAGCGGTGTTTGTGAGCTTTGAGAAGAAACCTTCAAAGGAAGAGATTTTAGAGAGATGGGCGGCATTTGCCGGAGAGCCTCAGAAGTTAAAGCTTCCCAGCGCCCCGAAGCAGTTCCTCAAGTATTTCGAGGAGGACAACAGGCCCCAGGCGAATCTGGACCGGGATTACGAGCATGGCATGGGCGTAACCCTGGGACGCCTCAGAGAGGATACCGTATTTGATTATAAATTTGTCGGCCTGTCCCATAACACCCTGAGAGGTGCGGCCGGGGGAGCTCTCCTTTGCGCAGAGCTTTTGACGGCGAAGGGGTATATTACAAAGAAATAAAAGAACGGAAACGGGCGTTTGGAAAGGTTACGAAAACGTCACGTGCAGACAGAGGCATCCTGTGCTACCATGAAAGTGGAGCATGGGATGTTTTCATGTCCGGAAGGACATATTGGACAGGGAGGGGATTTTATGGGGAGGCGCACGGGAAGGGAAGGGGCTGCTTTGTATGTGACCGGAGGCAGACGGACGGGAGCCTGGCTGGCCCTGCTTTTCTGCCTGGGATTATTTGGCTGCGGGAGGCAGGGGGCGGAGATAAAGCAGGAAAGCTCCGTGTGCCGGGAATATGACCATGCGGGCTATACGTCGGAAGGGATGATATATCAGGATTATAATGCGGGCCTGGTCAAGTATCTGGATTATGCGACAGGAGGCTTCTATCCTTTGTGTGTCAGGCCCAACTGCCTTCACGATTCCGATGAGTGTGCGGCAAAGGCGCTTTGCGGGGAAGTAATGTTCATGGGGAGGCTGGGAGACAAATGGTATTATTTTCGGCAGGACGAAACGGAGGAGACATTTCATTCCTGTGACCTGGACGGCGGGAATGACCGGGTGGTAGGAACCTATCCTTATGAAGAGAAGGAGGAAGACGGGCTTTGGAACGATGGCCGAGGCAATGTCTGGGGAAACGTCGTGTTCCGGGACGGAAGCTGTTTTCTGGCCATGAATACCGACAATTCCAAAGAGGATCCCAATATTTCGGGAGTCTTTAAAAGCGCCGGCGTTACGAGTAATCTATACCGGTATGACCTGGAGACGGGAGAACGGGAGGCCCTGTGTCCGGAGAAGACCATGGAAATTCCCTGCTATATGCTCTGGGGGATTTATGAAAATCAACTGATCTATTCCGAGCTTTTGGAGGACGAGCCAGGGAAACGGGTTTCCGGCCTGCACAGGCTTGACCTTGAGACAGGGGAGGATTTAGAGCCTGGCCTCACTGTATGGGAGACGCTTTCCCCCGGCTGCCTGAGCGGGAGCCTGCTTCTCTATAACGAGCCGGGGAGGGGGCTTATGGAATTTGACCTGGAGACCGGAGAGAAGACGGCGGTTTTTGAAGGCTATGGGAGCAACATTATATGGGAGCCGGAGCTTAAGACCTTTACGGTGTCTGATTTTGCGGGAGAGGATCTAAAGTACCGGGTTTATCAGTATACGGAGGAAGGGGAATGCAGGGCGCTTTATGAGGATGAGGCGTTTATTCCCAGTGCGCTGGCGGGGGATTGGGTGGTCGGGAACGGCGCAGAGCCGCCGCAATTTTTGTTTAAAAAGTCTGTCATAAAAAAAGAAGACTTTCTGGCGGGAAAAACCAATTGGACAGTGATCGTCTCAGAAGAAAAGCAATGATCCGGAGCCGGCCGGATCGGCATGGAAAAGGACGGGAGGGAGGAAACGGTGAAAAAACGGGGAATTAGGCTGGTGGGAGTGTTCCTGTTCCTGGCGGCCGTTTTGACGGCGGCCATCCGGCTCTCTCTGGCGGATCGGGAGAAGAAGCCGAATATTCCGGAAAAGAGCCTGGGAGAGCGGCTGGCGGAGGCGGAAGGAAGAAGAGAAAAGGAAGCAGGAGGGGAAGAGAAAGAGGAGGGGACGATCATGCTTCGCTGGGCGTTTACCAACATGGAGCAGGAAGCGGCAAAGCCTTATGAAGAGGCATTGAATGCAGCGCTCAGAGAGAAGGGGCTTCCCTGGAGAGTGTCTTTTACCGCAATGGACGGGCCGATGACCAATGGCATGGCAAACCCGTTGTCGCAGAAACGGAGGCTGGAGCAGGAGGGGTTTGATATTGTGAGCAGCATGGATTACGGAAGCGTCCCTCTTTACGGCATGCTGGCCAGAGAAGGGCTCCTGGAGCCGCTTGATGCGAGGCTTGAAGAAACGGAGGCGGGGAGAGAGCTGAGAGAGGCCTATCCGGAATGCATGTGGGAGGCGGCAAGAGTGAGAGGGAATCTGTACGGGATCCCGACGGTCCTTGAAACAAAGACGGAGTATCTCATCGTGAATGCTCGATTGGCTGAAAAATATCAGGTTTCTCTGGAGGAGCTTACGCCGGAGACATTTGAGAAAGCCTTTCGGATCGTGACGGAGGGCGAATGGGCGGAGGGGAATGCAGCTTTTCGGGGCGGGGATCTCCCGATCTGGGAATTCGGACGCCAGCAGACGCCGGTTCCGTTCATTCAGGTTTCTTTTGCAGATGGGAAGCCGAAGCTGGAAAACATCCTGGAGGACGAGGCTTATGTAAGGGAAGAGAAACGCAGGCTGGATCTTCTTTCGGAAGGGTATTTGTTCCGGGGAGGGATGCAGGAAGAGAGCGCTTTGCAGAAAGGGAATTTTTTTTCGATGATCGAATATGGTTATGACGGGGAAGCCGCAATCCGAAAATTCCGGAAAAACAGGGGAGTTCCGGAGGAAATCCCATTGATGGCCATGGAGCTTTCCGGGCAGGATGAGACCTGCTATGTCGGTTCCGGGAAAACGGGGCTTTGGGCGGCCGGAGGAAAAAAGGAGGAGGCATTCGCACTGCTTGCGGCTGTTTACAGCGACGAAAGGCTTTCCAGTGCCTTGTCCTACGGGAGGGAAGGCGTGGATTATTACAGGAAGGGCGGGGCCGTGAAAACGGAGGCGGGAGATTATTGGAGGCTGGACTATGGAGGAAATGGGTTTCTGGCCCTGCCGGCAGAAGAGGATATTTTAAATAAGAAGGAAAAGCTGTGGGCGGTGACGGAGGCGGAGCAGGCTCCTGCGGTTTTGTGGTATGACCTGGAACCGGAAGAGATTTTGGGGAGCTGGTTGGCTCTGGAAGAATTATACAGGGAAGACTGGTCTGAATTGTGCAGCTGCAGGGATGAGGAGGACAGGAAGGAAAAAGGCGGTTTTGAACGGTCCGGGACCTGCAGCTGCAGTCAAAACTGGGACGAGAAGCTGGAAAAAGCAAGGCGGGCGGCAGAGGAAGCCGGGATCGGCCGGGTGATGGAATATATGGAGGGATTTCTCCGAACGGAGGAGGGGCAGCCGGAAGCCGCCCGAAACGCCTATTCCGTCACATGATCAAAGCCCTGGCTTAAGATGGTCATCACGTGCTCGTCGGCCAGAGAGTAGAAAACCTGCTTGCCCTCCCGGCGGAATTTGACCAGGCAGCTCTGCTTTAAGATCCGAAGCTGATGGGAGATGGAGCTCTGGCTCATGCCCAGAAGCCCGGCGATGTCGCAGACACACATTTCCTGTCCCAAAAGCGAATAAAGGATCCGGATCCTGGTGGAGTCGCCGAAAATCTTGAACAGCTCCGCCAGCCGCAGCAGGATCTCGTCGTCGGGAGTCTGTTCTCTGAGGGAAGCGATCCGTTCCCTGTGGTCGTGCCTGCATTCGCAGACCGGCATTTCCAGTGATTCCTTTTGTTTCATACGGGCGGCCTCCGTGTTCATAAAATATACTTTTAAGTGTACTACCGAAGAAGGAAACTGTCAATGAACTTGTTTTCCTGAGCCTGCCGGCAATTTTATAAAAAGTTTAGATGCGGTAAATTGACATCCCGCCGCCTTTGGAATATAATGGGCACAGACCGGAAGCCGACCAACTGGTCGGCTTTTGTATGTGCAGGGGCGCAAACAAATTAGCCGCTATACGGCATGCGCGGCGGGCGGGGGAAAACTTTCTCCCGGCCCGGTCACAGGCCCGTGCAGAGGAAATTTGCATTAGAATACTGACTAGGAGGCGCAGCATGTTTGCAAAGTTCAGCGTAAAAAAGCCGATGACCGTATTTGTAGCGGTGGTTCTGGTACTGATCCTGGGCGTGGTGTCCTTTACGGAGATGACGCCGGATCTTCTGCCCAGCATCAATCTGCCTTATGCAGTGGTGGTGACTACCTATCCGGGAGCCAGCCCGGAGGAGGTGGAGACGACCGTGACCAGGCCGGTGGAGCAGTCCATGGCGACCCTCAACGACATCAACGAGGTGACCTCTGTTTCCAGTGAGAATCTGTCCATGGTCATTCTGGAGTTTAACGACGAGGTCAATATGGACTCGGTGACCGTGGACATCCGGGAGAAGCTGGATCAGATCACGGGATACTGGAGCGACAGCGTCGGCTCGCCGCCGATTATGAAGATCAATCCGGATATGCTTCCCATCGTGGTGGCTTCGGTGGATGCCGACGATATGGACGTGAAGGAGATTTCCGCCTACGTGGAGGAGACGGTGCAGCCTGCCCTGGAGGGGGTGGGAGGCGTGGCCAGCGTCTCGGCCTCCGGGCTTTTGGAGGAACAGGTGAATGTGGTGATCCGCAGGGAGCTGGTGGACGACGTCAATGAAAGCCTTGAGGATTCCGTCCTGGATTCCCTGAGCGAGGCGGAGGACGCACTTTTGGAGGCGGAGGAAAAGATCGCTGACGGAAAGGCGGAGCTGGAGGCTCAGACGTCTAAATTCCAGAGCGGGATGGTGCAGGCGGACCAGGCTCTTTCAGAGGCCAGGATGCAGATTCTCCAGGGGGAGATCGCCTTGGACCGGGCGGAGGAGGAATTAAAGGCGAAGGAAAGCGAGGCCCTTGGGCAGGCCGGCTATTCCAGCATAGACGAAATGGAGGCCGGGCTTCAGGGGTCCCTGGAGCAGCTGAACGGGCTGCTTGCCCAGGAGGGCGCCATCCGGGACGGCCTTTCCCAGCTTGCGGGCGGCCTTTCCCAGATAGACGACGGGCTTTCTCAGCTTGAGGCGGGCCTTGCGCAGACGGCGGAGGGGAAGGAGCGGCTCCGGTCGGCGAAGGCGGCCTATGAGGGGCTGATGGAACAGGGGATCATTGACGCAGAGGGGAACTTAAGCCCCTGGTTCCAGCCGGGAATGCCGGGATATGAGCAGACGGCGGCTCAGGTGGCAGAGCTTAAGCTGGTGATGGACACCTATGAGCAGACCCTTGGGACCCTGGAGGCGACGGAGGCGGAGCTTGCGGAGAAAAAGACGGAGCTTGAGGCACAGAAAGCAGAGCTTGAGGTGAAAAAGACGGAGGCGGAGGCGGCCGTCGCCCAGATCGACAAGCTCAAAAGCGAAGGGACGCTGGACCAGCTTCAGGCGGGGCTTTCCGGGATCGGGGCCCTTCGGGCGGGAAAGGCTCAGATTGCGGCGGCCAGGGCGGAGCTTGCCTCCGGGAAGGAAACCCTCCTTGCGAAGGCCCAGGAAGCCGGCATGACCAAATATGAGGCCCAGGCCCAGCTGGACGAGGCGAAACGGCAGCTTACGGAGGGCGAAAAGGAGTTTAACGCCCAGAAGGAGACCTTTGACAGCTCGAAGGAGACGGCCCTTGAGGCGGCCGACGTTTCCGACAAGCTGACGGTAGAGATGATCTCCCAGATCCTGACGGCTCAGAACTTTGCCATGCCTGCGGGCTATGTGGCGGAGGACGGAGTACAGTATCTGGTGCGTGTGGGCGACAAATTGGAAGACCTCGAAGAGCTTCAAAATTTAATTCTCTTCGATCCCGGCATGGAGGATGCGGAACCGATCCGCCTGTCCGACGTGGCGGAGGTTTATAAGAGCGACAACAGCGCAGACATTTATGCGAAGATCAACGGGAACGACGGAGTGGTGCTTTCCATTGAAAAGCAGCCCACCTATGCGACGGCCGACGTGGCGGAGAGTATTCAGAAAAAATTTGACGAGCTGGAGGAGAAACATCCGGGGCTTCACTTTACCATGCTGTCCAATCAGGGGGATTACATCCATCTGGTGGTGGACTCGGTGCTCAATAACCTCTTCTACGGAGCAATCCTGGCCATTGTCATTTTGCTTCTGTTTCTCAAGGATCTTCGGCCGACGGTGATCATCGCCTGCTCCATTCCCGTCAGCGTGGTCTTTGCCATCGTGCTGATGTATTTTTCCGGCGTGACCCTCAACATGATTTCCCTGTCGGGGCTTGCAGTGGGCGTCGGCATGCTGGTGGATAATTCCGTGGTCGTCATTGAGAATATATACCGGTTGAGAAACAAGGGGGCCTCGGCCATTCAGGCGGCGGTCAGCGGCACGGTTCAGGTGGCGGGAGCCATTACCTCCTCCACCCTTACCACCGTCAGCGTGTTTGTCCCCATTGTGTTCATTCACGGCATGACGAGGCAGCTTTTCACGGACATGGCCCTGACCATTACCTATTCTCTTGCGGCCAGCCTGATCGTGGCCATGACCCTGGTTCCTGCCATGGCTTCCGGGATGCTGAAGAAGGAGCAGAAGGAACGGTCTCACCGGCTCTTTGATGGAATGCTGAAGGGATATGAGAAGGCAGTCCGTTTCTGTTTAAGGCATCGGATCCTTACCCTGCTTGCGGCGGTGGGCATGCTGGTATTCAGCGTCGCTGCCAGCACCAGCCGGGGAACGGCTTATATGCCGGAGATGGACGGCACACAGATTTCGGTGTCTCTGGAAATGCCGGAGGAGACGTCCGCAGAGGAAATCCGGGAGCTGGCCGATCAGGCCATCGAACGGATCCTGTCCGTGGAAGACGTGGAAACGGTCGGCGCCATGATGGGAGGCGGCGGCATGATGTCCATGATGGGAGGCGGTTCTTCCGACTCGGTATCCGTCTATGCGATTCTTAAGGAGGATAAGTCAGTTTCCAGCCAGGAGGCGGCTCTTCAGATCGAAGCCGCCTGCGCAGATCTGGAATGCCGCGTTTCTGCAAACGGTTCTACTATGGATATAAGTGCCCTGGGCGGCTCCGGTGTCACCATCAAGGTAAGCGGACGGGACTTAGACGAGCTTCGATCGGCAGCAAAGGCCGTGGCGGAAAAGCTTTCCGCAGTGAAAGGGATCATCGAGGTGACAGACGGCATCGAGGATCCTGCGCCGGAGCTTCGGGTAATCATTGACAAAGAGAAGGCCATGGCCAAAGGCGTGACGGTGGCTCAGGCGTATATGGACCTGCAGGGGGCCCTGCGTTCCGAAAAAGAGGCGACGGAGCTTTCGGAGGGGACGGAAGGGTATTCCGTTGTGGTAGACGACGGGTCTCTGGCGGATTTTGACCGGGAGGCTCTGGAGCGGTTTCAGTTCCATGTGACCGGAATGGACGGAGAAGAGAAAGTAATCGCTTTAAAAGAGATTGCTTCCATCGAGGAGACGGAGAGTCTTTCTTCTATAAGAAGAGAGAGTCAGAGACGCTGCCTGACCGTAAGCGGCCAGATCGAGGAGGGCTATAACGTGGGCCTGGTCAGCGGCGACGTGGAGGCGGCCTTTGCGGATTTTGAGCTTCCTGAGGGCTGTACCATGGAGTTTGCCGGGGAAAACGAAACCATCATGGAGGCGATGGGGCAGCTTGTTAAAATGCTTCTGGTGGCGGTTGCCTTCATCTATCTGATTATGGTGGCCCAGTTCCAGTCTCTGCTCTCGCCCTTTATCGTCATGTTCACGATTCCCCTGGCGTTCACGGGAGGTTTCCTGGGACTCTTCCTCACGGGGCAGGAGGTCAGCGTCATTGCCATGATCGGCTTTGTCATGCTGGCCGGGATCATAGTAAACAACGGAATCGTGCTGGTGGATTACGTGAATCAGCTGAGAAGGGAGGGCACAGAAAAACGGGAGGCCATCGTGGAAGCGGGCGTAACCCGCATGCGGCCGATCCTTATGACGGCGCTGACCACGATCCTGGGCCTTGCCACTATGGCGGTGGGCGTGGGGACCGGGGCAGAAATGATGCAGCCGGTGGCCATTGTCACCATCGGAGGACTGCTGTATGCGACTCTTATGACCCTGTTCGTGGTGCCTGTGCTCTATGATTTGTTCCACAGGAAGAATATGCGCGTGATCAGGGAGGAGGAACTGGAGATATTGGATGAGTAAGGAGACGGTTTCAAAAAAGGAATGGTTATTTGACAGTGTGTGGAAGCTTCACATGGAGGGGGCTGACTGGGGAAGTATCCGCATGGAGGCCGTTGCGAAGGCTTCCGGCATTCCCAAGGGGACGATTTATGAGCATTTCCACAGCAAGGACCACCTGATTGCCGAGACCATCCTGTGGTCTTTGAAAAAGGAGGCGGAGGAGATCTGCCGGAAAATGGCGGCGGCTTCCGGTTTTACGGCCATGCTGAACGTGATATTCGACTGGGTCGGCTCCCCCAGGGGCCGCACCCTCTTCCTGATGCGGTTCATGGACGGGGGAAAGCTTCCGGAGGGCTTAAAGAGGGAGCTTTACTGTTCCGGAAAGAGGGACTGCGGGGGACTGGATACGGCGGAGCAGGTGACGGAGGCTCTGATCCGGTCCGGCTTTCAGGAGGGCGTCCTGGAGACGGAGGGGGGACGGCTTGCAAGGCAGACGGCGCTTTACAGCGCCCTTGCCCCCTTGATCGCCTACAGCATGTTTCCGGAGCGGTATGGGGGAATTGGCTGGGAAGAGGTAAAAACGTATTCACAGGGGATTTTTATGGGGGCTTTCCGAAAAAACGAAATAATGGGAAAGGGTTGAGGTTATGAAAAAAAGATGGATCTGCCTTTTTTTGGCAGTGGGGAGTCTGCTCTGCCTGAATGCCTGTGGGAAGCAGGAAATGCCGGCAGAGGAAGAGGAGGCGACTGACCAGGTGGTCGAGCTGACGGTCTGGGGCGGGGAGGATGACGAGGAGCTTCTCCGGGAGCTGTTTGCTTCGTTTGAAGCCTATTACAAGGATCAGGCGGACTTTAGGATCACCTATCAGGCGCAGAGCGAGTCAAACTGCAAGGATGTCCTGCTGGGAGATTTGGAAAACGGCGCAGATGTATTTGCTTTTGCAGATGACCAGGTGGCGGCTCTGGCCGCCGCAGGTGCGCTGGATCCCATTGAACAGGCGGAAGAGGTCCGGGCGGCGAATCTTCCCGCTTCTGTGGAAGCGGCTTCTGTGGGAAACACCCTGTATGCATACCCGCTGACGGCGGATAATGGTTATTTTCTTTATTACAATAAAAAATATTTTTCCGAGGAGGATCTTCAGAGCCTGAACCGGATGGTGGAGACGGCGGCGAAGAACGGAAAGCTTGTGACGATGGACTGGTCCTCCGCCTGGTATGTTTACTCCTTTTTCGGCAATACGGGACTGGAGGTGGGACTCAGGGAGGACGGCCTGACCAATTATTGTACCTGGAACGGCACCGACGGGCCCATCCGGGGAGTGGACGTGGCGCAGGCCATGCTGGACATTGCCGCCAGCCCCGGCTTTCGAAGCTGTACGGACGAGGAATTCCTGGCCGGCGTGAAAGACGGCTCCGTGATTGCAGGAGTCAGCGGCGTCTGGAACGAGGTGGCGGTCGAGGAGGCCTGGGGAAGCCAGACCGGGGCCGCCAGGCTTCCGGCCTATACCTGCAGAGGAGAGCAGATACAGATGGCTTCTTTTTCCGGCTGCAAGCTGATCGGCGTGAATGCTTATTCGGAGCATCCGGAGTGGGCGGCGAGGCTTGCGGAGTGGATTACCAGTGAAGACGGCCAGACGCTTCGTTTTGAGAAGCGGGGACAGGGCCCGTCCAATATCCGGGCGGCCGGTTCGGCCAGGGTGCAGGAATCTCCTGCCATTGCGGCGCTTTTGGAACAGTCGGAATTTTCCCAGCTTCAGCGGGTGGGCGGAAAATTCTGGGATCCGGTGACTGCCTTTGCGGACAGCATGGCGCAGGGGAATCCCTCCGGCGCATCCCTCCAGGAGCAGCTGGACCGGCTGGTGGAAGACGTGACTGCCAGGTAGGAGCGGCCGGAGACCGTTGGATAAAAGGAATCTGAGAAAAAGAAGAAAGATCGTTTTGGGAGGAAAAAATGGTATGAAAGGCAAACTGACGCTGCAGAAACGGCTGCTTCTGCCGGTTCTTTTGCTGGGAATGATCACGCTGCTGTCCAATGTCCTGGCGGCGTTCGGGATCAATAATGTAAACGGCAACGCCGGCGTTATCGTTGATGAATACATGGCCAGCGAAGCAAGGCTGGAAAGCATCCGGCATTCGATGCTGAATATCCACCGCCTGGCTCTGTCTCATATCGTGGCGGCGGACCATGCCACGATGATCCGGGTGGTGGGAGAGATCAAGAAGGAGGAGGCGGCGCTGGACGGAAAGCTGGCGGAATATGAGGCTTATGTTGCAGAGAAGGACCGGGAAACCTACGATACGCTTCTTACGGCCTATGCTTCCTTCAAACATTCCCTGGTGGATCTGGTCTGCGCCAGTGCGGACAGCAAAACTCAGGAGGCTTATGCCGTGGCCAACGGAGATGTAGCTGCATACGGAAATGCTGCGGAAGAAAGCATTGACGCACTTTACGCGTCGGTCAGCGCACAGGCGGAGCAGGCGCGGGGCCGGCTTTTTGTGGTGTATGTGATCTCTCTGATTACCAGTGCGGTCACTCTGGCGGTGGGGATTTTTCTGGTGCTGGCGGCCTTCCGCATTATCCGGAAATCGGTCATTGCCCCCATCCGGGACGCCATGGGGACGCTTCAGGGCAGCTCAGAGCGGATCAGCGGCGTGGTGGCTGAAGTACGGGAAAGGACCAGGACGTCCCATGACAGCGTCCGAAGGCTTTCCGGGCTGACGGATGAACTGTCGGCCGCTTTTGAAGAGATTGCCGGAAATGCCGCTTCCATAAATGCCAATGCCTCCGGTACGCAGGGCGATACGAAGAGTATGGCGGAGGAATGCGCCGCAATCACGGCCTATTCCGCAGATATGCGGGGCCGGGCAGAGGACATGGAGCAGGCGGCGAAAAAAAGCATGGAAGCGATCCGTCTTAAGACGGAGGAAATCATGTCCGTACTTCAGGAGGCCATTGAAAAAAGCCGGAACGTCGATCAGATCAATGCTTTGACGGAGGATATCCTCACGATTTCATCGACCACGGACCTGATTGCCGTCAATGCCTCCATCGAAGCGGCAAGGGCCGGAACGGCGGGAGAGGGGTTTGCGGTGGTGGCCCAGGAGA
>CATJIW010000248.1 GCA_949740745.1 uncultured Lachnospiraceae bacterium
TGAGATGCCGCCTGCCTGCAAAGGTCATCACGTTCGTTCACAAGCTCCTATTTCCGGCTTTCGCTGCCGGCCGCCGTTCTCTCACCGGCTCCCCCTTCAAAAGATCTCAGCGCCCGCTCATAATTTTCCGTTCCCCGGACAGTCAGAAGAAATTGTTTCGTTTCCTTTGTCCCTGCAAGCGTCTCTGCCTGACCATAAGGCAGGTAAATCCCTTCGGCCGGCGAAGAGAGTGTTCCCGCCACGAGACAGGGCCTCCAATCCGCTTTGACCCCTTCCTCCCCCGACAGGCAGTACTGCCACTGAATTTCTCCGTACCGTTCCAGAAACTCCCTCTGCTTCTCTTCAGAAATGCCGTGGCCGTTCCGGTCCGTCATCGCCGCAAGGCTTCCTTCTCCCAAAAGAAGCACCGGGGTCCTTCCCAGGGGAACCTCCCTTGAACGGGACACCTTCTTTTCCAGCGTCTCCAGGGATGCTCCGGTCCATGTGACTTCCATCGCATATTCTTCCGCCCTCAGCTTTACAGGAATCTCGATCACCGGGGTAAGAGAGCAGAACCCCGAAAGCTTTCCAAGCTCCTCCTCAAAATTCTCCCCGGGCTCCATTCCCTCCAGAGAGACCACCGACTGGCAGAGAGCCTGTTCCCCGCAAAGCCTTCCGGCCGTCCGAAGCCCAAGAATCAGAATGGCTGCGGCCAGGCCCCCCGCCAAAATCGTGCACGCTGCGCCGCTCCAGGACGGCTTCCGTTTTTTTCGTCTCATTCCCATTTCCCTCCGGCCTCCGCTAAAAGCTTATTCTTTTTCCGGAGCCGGAAAAGAAGCAGAAGAATCCAGAGCGCCAGCCCCCCGAAGGCCGCAGCCGCCACCGACACCCACCAGGAATTGGTCTCCTCCGGCTCCTCCGCCGCAAAGGACAGGATCTGCGCCTTTTTTATTTCCGTCCGAAAAGCCCTGGTCTCTTCATAGGTTTTTCCGTCCACGTCCTCATATCGGAAGGTAACCGTCCCCTCCACCGGCCCGTACTTCGCCCCGCTGCTTCCGCCCGGATCGGTTCCTGCTCCCTCCATGGCCCTGTTTCCCACATAGATGCGCATCGTCCCCTCGCCTGCAGCCCCCGCTTCCAGATTTCCCACAAAAACTTCTCCGTCGGGAAACAGCCCCTCCGCCGACAGACTGGCCCGCACATTAAAAACCTGCCCCAGGCTCACATTGCAGGCTCTCAGGGAAAGCTCCAGCGTGTCGGAGGCATAAAGGACCTGGGGGATCTCCCCCGTCAGGCATTCCAGCTCCACCGGCTGTCTCACAGAAAGCACCACGGTCTCCCTCCCGGAAAGGAGATTCCCCTTCTTATCCTCATACTCAAATTCAAACACGACGGGATGTTCCCCGCAGGCGGCGTTTGCCGCAACAGAAAGGCCCGTTTCCAGCAAAATGGATTCCCCCGGAGCAGCAGCCGCCACATAAAAGGAATTTTTAGAAAGCCGGAGCCCGGAGCCCTCCACAGAAGCAGACACCTTTAAATTATAAAGGGACTGGGAGGCGCTGCAATTTCGAAACGCCGCCTTAAGCTCCTCCTCGCCGCCTGCCGCAAGCTCTTTTCCGGAAAGATTATCCGTTTCCAATAAAATCTTCGGCTGGCGGATCAGCTCTTCTCCTCCGCCTGCCCCGAAACTGCTTCCTCCTCCCATTTCCCCGCCGCTTCCGTCAGGGCCGGCGCCTTCTTCTCCCCCCTGGCTTCCCTCTTCGTTTCCTTTTTCATCTCCTTTTTCATCTCCTTTTTCGTTTCCCTCTCCCTCCTTTTCATCCTCTCCGTTACTCTCTCCATCCTCTGTTCCGTCCGTTTTGTCCTCCCCGTCTGGCTTTCCCTCCTCCGGCAGGGAAAACACAATCCGGCGCGTAAACAAAACCCGTTCCATCTGCTCCGTATAGCCCGCAGCTTCCACCGTCAGGGCGCAGGGACCTTCTGCATCCCCCCGGGAAAGAGGGATATCCATACAATAAAGATACGTCTCCCGCTCCACTCCGGACAATCCGGTTTCGCTGTCCGCTCCCAGACAGACCATCGTCCCGCCTTTCAGGGCATATCGTTTCTTCTCCACTGTTTTCTGATAGTTCTTCGGCGCCAGGACAGAGGCTGCGCCGTCGGAAAAAACCAGGCTGACCGTCAGGCGGTTTCCTTTCAAATCTCCGCTTGCGGTAAAAGGGATAACCAGATGCAGGACGCCGTTCCCCGCCGCCGGCCGGTACCCCTCCGAAAAGCTCTGTTCCATCCCTTCATATTTATAATGGCTGTCAATGTCCAGAAAGACCTGTTCCCTCTCCTTTGTCTCTGAAAAGTCCGCCCCTGTCTCAGAAGGAGCCTGCTCTATAACCGGCTCCTCGGCGCTGCGGGCCGCCTCCGCCCTGCCGGCCGCATGAACCCGAAGTAAACTGCCTGCAAAGATCATTGCAAGCCATATCGCCGAAAAACGTCCCGTCCGGCGTCCTCCTCTTCTTTTCATGTTCCCGTCCTCCGCTGTTTTCCTGTTCCCGATTTTCCGGAATGCGTCAGCACCCCGCCGTCCATCTCGTACACCTCGTCACATAAAATGCGGATGTCCTCCTCGTTATGGCTGGCCAGAAGAATCGTCTTCCCCTTTTCCCTGAGCTCCAAAAGGAGATTCCTGATCTGGGCCACGCCGTTTTTATCAAGCCCGTTGAAGGGTTCGTCCAGCACCAGAAGCTTCGGGTCCTCCATGATCGCCTGGGCGATTCCCAGCCGCTGGCGCATTCCGAGGGAATATTTTTCCACCGCCTTTTTCAGATCCGGGTCAAGGCCCACCTTCTCCATGGCGGCACGGATCCCGGCTCCCCGGATTTTTCCCTGAAGAGCCGCCAAAATCTCCAGATTCTTTCTTCCGGTCAGGCTGGTCAAAAATCCGGGCGACTCGATGATCACCCCCAGCTCCTCCGGAAAATCCACATCCCTTCCGATCTGCTTTCCAAACACCCGGACCGTTCCTGTCGTCGGCCTGAGGAAGCCGCAGATGCATTTCATCAGCACCGTCTTCCCGGAGCCGTTGTTGCCGACGATCCCATAGACCCGTCCCTCCTCCATAGCGAAATTCACTTCCTTTAAAACCAGGTCTTCTCCAAAGCGCCTGGTCACGCCCTTAAGCTCCACGCAAATCTCCAAACCTCTCCTCCTGTTCCTTCGCTCTTTAAATCCCTCATGATGATTTTCCGGACAATACGGAAGCTTAATCCCGTCCTCATATTTCTTCTACCCTCCCGTACAGAATCCCCCCGTGGAGCCCCACCGCTGCGGCAAGGAACAGGAAGAGAAGCAGCCACAGCCCCTCCTTCCCCGGCCCCCAGTCCGCACTCCCTGAAATCCACTGGGGCGGATACAGCCAGAGGGCATACGGAAAATACCGCTCCTGCAGGATCAGACAGAAATAATATCCCGCAAAGGGGAGTCCAAAGGACAGGTACGCCGAACAAAGCAGCGCCGAGACGCACCCGCCCGCCGAAGCCAGGACCGCCCCCAGGATTCCGCAGCGCAGCAGGACTGACAAGGGCCTCCACGCCATGGCAAAGGAGACCGTCCCCCTTTGCTCCATGGGAAAAAACAGGACAAAATAAAGTCCCAGGACCAGAAGCCCCGCCGCCATCCAGGACAGGAACCCGCCGAGAGCCACCGCAAGGATTTTATTCTCTGTGTAGCTCCTTTTATCCTGTCTGGGAAGACATGCCTTTAAAAATCCCCCCTTCGACTCTGCCAGAAACGAATCGCTCCAGGGAAGCACCGATACCAGAGGCAGGAGAAAGGAAACGGCCCGGCAGCAAAAAGACCGTTCCGCAAGCAAAAGGAAATTTCCGGCCGGCAGGCTCTCCCCTCCCGCCGGCCAGTCCGTGCCGGAAAGGATGGCCAAAAGGCCGAGAAAAAACGAAGCCAGAAAGCCATGTCCGGAAAGCATCCGTTTCAGTTCAGAACCCATCCTCCCACTCCTCTCCTAGCTCTTTTCTCCCAGAAACACAAAACTGTAACGCTTCGCCGCCCGCAAAGAAAGCCATGTAAACAGAAGGATCAGCCCGGCAAACACCAGGCGGGACTCTGAGAGGGACGGCAGATTGTCATAGCCGAAGCTGTGCCTTCCATAGACGGCATGGCTTACGGGACTCAGCCACCCGATCAGAAGATTCGCCCGGTATCCCTCATATTCCTTCCATCCAAACAGTGCCGCGATCACGTCCCGGTTGAGCAAAAGCCCGTACAGACTGAACAAAAGCCCGCTTATCATGCCCCGGTTTTTCCCGGAACGAAGGTTTCCCGCCAGCACCAGAAGGCTCAGGGCAAAGGCATAGAGAAACAAAAGCCCAAGCACCTGAAGCATGCATCCATAAGGAGTGACGCTCTCCATGACCTTGACGGTAGAAGGCACCCCAAGCTCCTCACCCAGCTTCGAATAAGCCAGCATGGCCGCCGTCTCGCTCCACTTGTCTCCCAGGTAGCTGTGCCTCCCGCAGAGAACAGCCGTCGCCCCGAAAAGGAACCCGGTATAAAGGAGGACCACCCCGGCCACGTAAACCAGCTGCCCCGCAAGCCATTTCCCCCTTGTCGTCCGGTACAGGTAATAGGGCGTCATGCCGCCTGCCATAGGAAGGTCCGAAAAAAGCAGGAGCAATAAAACGGAGCTTAACAGGATGGAATAAGCGTCCCCAAAGGTCCATAAAAACGGCTCCGCAAGCTGGACCGGCGTCCCATAGGCATCAATCACCTCCATGACTCTTGCACTCAGGAGATAACAGAGGGCCGCGCCCAGCAAAAACGTCACGATCACCTTCGGATTCTTAAAAAATCCCCGAAAATTAAACCGGGCCACAGAAAATACCTGTCTCATGGACCTAATACCCCAGATTTCGGTCGATCACGCTTCCGTCCGCCCCATTGATGGTTAAAAAGCTCTGATTCGGCGTCTTATTGTTCTCCCTGCCCGGCACCTCAAAGCTTCCGAAAAAATCCCACGCCGGTACAAGGACTCCCTGCCTGTTATCCGTGGACGGCTCATAGATCCTGGTATAGCCGAAGGTGATCCGGTCAATCTGATACGTTCTGGAGTCCTCATAATTTAATACGTCCGCATTCTGAATCTGCATCATTTTTTCATAAATCTCCATGACCTCCGAAAAAGGAAGCAGTTTCACATTTTCCGTCCGAACCTCCCCGATCTCATACTGATTGGTAAGATCCAGCCGGTCAATTCCCTCTTTAGTTACATAAAAATCCAGCCGCTCATAGCTCCAGGTTTCTGTGGTCCCCTCGATGTCCTCATAGGCGCCGCCCTCATCAATCGTATAGGTGACCGGTACCCCGCCCAGACGTCTGGCATAATGAAGGAGATATCCCGCCTGATTCTCTTCGTCCTTCCAAAAATCCGGCGTCCCCGTCTCCTCCCACTTCCGGCTCCTGAGGGCGTAATCCCAGGAGACCAGGTCCATATCCGAAAACCCAAGGGCCGCCGCCTTCTCATCCGCCATCTCTTTGGCCTCCTCCAGGGAAATCCCCGCCTTCGTCCGGACTTCTTCCTCCGAACAGGACACTTCTCCCCCCTCCATAGACTGACAATCCCACCATTCCGGCTGTTCCAGGCCTGCATGGGCCGTATTCCCAAGCCGTTTCACCTGAACCCGCATGGGGACCGGCCCATAAGAGAAAATATCATACTGATAAAGCTTTCCGTCACCGGTATCCACGATTCCGGAAAAGGAATCCTCCTGGACCTCCGTCTCTCCCATGCCGATCTCTGTCTCCAGCCCATACTGCGGACGTACCATTTTCCCCTCCGCTTTCTCCGGGGCTTTCTCATAATCCCTCTTCGCCTGCTCGATCACTTCGTAAATATCGTAGACATAATTTCCCTCTGAATCCGTTCCCTCCCGGTAAGGATCCAGATTCCCCGCTGCCACATAGCCCTCCAGCTCCTCAATCCACGCCCGATAATCCTCCTTCGTTTTCTCTGTGTAGCTGTAATAATCATAAATCTCCGCCTCGCCGAAAAGCGCCTCCGTGATCCGGTCGATCTCCTCCTGGCCGAAAGGATGCTGACTCACCGCAATTGTACTGACTCCCTCCGCCTCCGGAATCTCAACCTGGGCATCCGTGATAACCGTAAGCTTTCCCGTGGGATCCTTTGTCTCGCTTTCGTAATGCTCCGGGGCCTCCAGAATTTCCCGCAGCGTATGCCCGGCCGGTTCTGATGCCGCTTCCTCATAGCCGTCTCCCGCCGCTCTGCCCTTGAGCTTCACCACCGATTCCTCCGGCGTCTTTGCACAGCCTCCCAGCAGGCTCACGCCAAGCAGCATGCAGCAAAGCCTCACGGCCCGTCTCCTGTGCATTTGTTGATTCCGACTCATATAAACTCCTCCTCACTGCGGACAAATTCCTGCAGGGCCCCTGCTCCGCAGGCTCTATCCGCCGTTTTCTTCTTTCCCAAGCATACCGCAGAAGCCTTTGCCAAATCCGCCCCGAATTGTAACCGCCCTGTAACTGCAGGACCGCTCCTTCCTTTACATGTGCCTTCCCTGCGGCGCTAAAGGAGAGACTGTCCCGGAAGCTCCCCCCACACAACGGACGCCTTCGTCCCCTTCCCCTCTCTGCTTTCCAGAAGGAGCTCTGCGCCATGAAGCTTTGCGATCTGCAGACAAAGAGCCAGTCCCAGGCCGCTTCCGCCTGCGCTCCGTCCCCTGGCCTTGTCCACCATGTAGAAGGCCTCCGTCACCCGGCCGATCTCCCCCTCCGGGATTCCCCGGCCAAAATCCTCCACGGAGATCCCTTTTTCGTCGGCAGATACCAGAATCCTTCCTCCGGGCGGGGAAGCCTTGCAGGCGTTGTCCACCAGGTTGAGAAGCAGGCTCTCCATCAGATCCTCGTCCATAATCCGGGAAAGTCCCTCCTCAGGTTTCTGTATTTCCAGAGACAAATTCTTTTCCTTTAAACGAAAGGCGGCCGAAGCCTCAAGCCTTCCAAAAATCCGGCCAAGCTCCACGCGTTTAAAAACCGCCCCCGCTCCTCCGTTCTCATAGAGCCCGGTCAGCTCCAGCATTTTTTCCGACAGCCTGGCAAGGCGCCTTGCCTCCTCCAGAATATAAGTGAGAGCCTGCTCCCTCTGCGCTTCCTGAAGCTTCACCGTAAGGAGCAGGTCCGCATTCCCGATCACCGCCGTGAGAGGCGTCTTCATCTCATGGGCCAGACTTCCCAAAAGCTGTTTTTGCTTTTCATTGACCTCCCGAAGGATCCCCATATGCCTTTCCACCTCCTCTGCCATCCGGTTGAAGCTCTCCGTCACGTCCCCGATCTCGTCTCTGCCCCGGACCGGCACCCGGCTTCCGTATTCCCCGGCCGCAATATCTGCCGCACCGGACTTTAGCTCCCCTAAAGGCTTAAGCAGGCGGTAAAGCAGACGGAAGAGCAGACATCCGATCACACATAACAGCAGGCATGCGAAGCATCCCCCGTAAAGAATCAGCCGTTTCGTGCGCCCGTAAATTTCCGTCACATCCCGAAGCACGGCAAAGCTGTAGGAATCTGCGCCTCTGCCCCCGACCTCTGCCTGGTAAAACACCAGCAGGTGCTTTTCTCCCACCGTAAAAGGGCCTCCTGCGAAAACCTCCCCTTCCGATCTCCCGGCCTTCTTACGCATGTCCTCCAGAAGCTCCCGGTCCAATACATAAGGCGTGAGATTACGCAGCTCCTCCCCGTCCTTCCACAGCACCGCCATGCTGCCGAACTGCTCCCCGAATTTGCTGGAAATAACAATGTCCCGGACGCTTTCCTCCAGGACATCGATCGTTTCCTCTGCAGTTTTCTCCCGCATCTGCCGGGCATTTTGTTCCGCCTGCGCCGTTCCGTACCGGCGGGCTTCCAAAAGCCCCTGCCGCTTCACCTCCCAGGCCGAAAAAGACAGCACTCCCGCAGCCAGCGCAAGCATTCCCAAAAGCACCCGTAAATATAGTTTGCGAAACAGCTTCATTCTTCCACCTCCAGCCGATAGCCGATCCGGGGAATCGTCCGTATAACTTCCGAAAACCCCAGCTTCTTCCGAATGCGCCCTACGTGGGCGTCCACGGTCCTGGTCTCTCCCTCAAATTCCACGCCCCAGAGCGCCGCCAGAAGCTGCGCCCTGGTAACCGCCTTGTTCTTGTTGCGAAGCAGCATCATCAGACAGTCAAACTCCATGGGCTTTAAATATACCTCCGCTCCGCCCTTCGTAACCCTCCGGCTCTCCGGGTCAATGACCACGTCGCCGATGACCGTCACCGCCTTCCCCGGCCCATGGCGCTCCAGCACCTTGTTGATCCGCACCAGAAGCTCCACCAGCTCAAAAGGCTTCACCATATAGTCCTCCGCCCCGCCGGTAAGTCCCCGGATCTTGTCCGGAAGCTCTCCTCTGGCCGTCAGAAAAATAACCGGCACCCCATAGCTCACAAGCTCCGGAAGCAGGGCGAAGCCGTTCTTTCCCGGCAGCATCACGTCCACCACGGCGCATCCGTAATCGTGCCGCTCCTTCAGGGCCGCCGAAGCCTCCGCCCCATCAAAAAACGAATCCACCCCATGGCCCGCCGCCTCAAGGCTCAAACGGATCACATCGTTGATGGCCGCCTCATCCTCAATGACCAGAATCCTCGCACCCATGGCACCCTCTCTCCTTTGACACTTATATCCAACAGGCCTTTGCGAAACCCGAAAATTTATTATATTCCGGCAATAATTGCAAAACGATCGCAGTCACAAAATATACGTCCATTGTACCACGAAACAGACTTATGGATGTAACCGATTTGTAACCGCCCCTTTCTCTCCTGCAGGATCTGTAAAAGTCCCATGCTCTGCCTCCGGGCGCCTTCACTGCGCCACCGCATCCACGCCGCCCGCTTCTCCGCCCTCAATGCGTACGGTAACCCTGTGAGGCAGGCAGATGATGCTCTCCCCCTGATACCGGATGGCCTTCTGATTTACGCAGAGCCGGTCCGGACAGTCTGCCTCCGTCACCTTCGCAGTCCCGTTTTCTATGACAAGCAGGTTTTTCCCCTGCGGCGAAGAAATCTCTTCCGTCAAGGGCTCCTCCAGCGGATGCCTCGCCGTTTCTGCTCCGTCGACCTCGACCACCACGAAGGCCCCCTCCTCCCTGGTGAGCCGCAGGAACATCCAGGCGCTAAAGGCCGTCAGGAGCACCCCCGCAATCAGCCAGATATCCAGACGTTTCTTCATGTCAATCCTCCCCTTTCTTTAGCTTCCACATCTTATATTCTGCCGGAGAGGCCAGAAAAAACAACGGTCTCCGCACCAGTAAAAATACGAAAACTCAAGTTTCTCCCGCTTTCCCAATCCCGGCAAATATGCTATACTGAGTCTGTTGTTTTGATTTTTTATCCTTCCGGAGGTTCGTTCCATGAAGCATTCCCATATAAGAAACGCCTGCCCTGTCCTGCTTCTTTCTGCCCTGCTGGTTCTGGCTCCTGCCCTCCTTACAGCCTGCAAAAAGGCCCCGCCGGAGGGTTCCGAAAGCACCGGCCCAAAAACCCAGGGCCCGGCCGCCCAAAACCAGGTCTCAAAAACCGCCTTCTTCTTGAACACGACCGTGACCGTCACCTTATACGGCACCGGGGACGAATCCCTGATCGAGGAATGCTTTGCCCTCTGTGACAGATATGAAAGACTCTTAAGCCGCACCCTGGAGGAAAGCGAAATCTGCGCCCTGAACCGCCGGACACAAAACACCCTGTCCGACGAGACTCTGGCCCTGGTAGAAACCGGCCTCAAATACAGCGCCCTTTCCGGCGGAGCCTTCGACATTACCATCGGCTCCTGCTCCTCCCTCTGGGATTTCACTGCCCGGGCCCCTTCCGTCCCGGACCGGGAGGCCCTTTCCAAGGCCCTCGCCCACGTGGGCTATGAAAAGCTGTCTCTGCACGGAAACACCGTTTCCTTCTCCGACGAAGGGACCCTGGTCGACCTGGGGGCCGTCGCCAAGGGGTACATCGCCGACCGGCTGAAAGAATATCTCGTGGAAAAGGGAGTGACCTCCGCCATCATCGACCTGGGCGGCAACGTCCTCTGCATCGGAGGGAAGCCGGACGGAAGCCCGTTCCGCATCGGCATTCAAAAGCCCTTTGACGCTCAGGGGACTCCTCTGCTGGTGGTTCCCGTCTCCGGCTGGTCCGTCGTCACCTCCGGCACCTACGAACGGTATTTCGAGGAAGAGGGAAAGCTCTATCACCACATTTTGGATCCGGCCACCGGATACCCCTGCGAAAACAACCTGCTCTCCGTCACCATCTTAAGCGAGCATTCCGTGGACGGAGATGCTCTCTCCACCGCCTGCTTCTCCCTGGGTCTTGCAGACGGAATGGCCCTGATCGATACCCTGGACGACATTTACGCCGTCTTTGTCACGGACGACTATGAGGTTCACTATTCCGAGGGCCTTCCGGACCGTTTCTCCGTCTCCGGGCCGTAAATCCCAAACAGGCATTTACGAAAGCAGAGGGCTTTTCCCGGAAATATTCCCAAATATTATTTATTGAATTCTTGAGTTTCTCAAACGCCTGGTAAATCCCGAAAAAAAGGAGGAAAAGCCAAATCACTCCGCTTTCCCTCCGGTCTTTTTCACTTTATATTCCCGGTACAGGCCCTTGCCGGCGCCTTACGCCCCCGTGCCGGACCCATCCGCAGGCCTGGGCTTTCCCTCAATCCAAAGGATCGCCTTCTTCGGGCATTTCTCCGCACAGACCCCGCACCCGCTGCATTTCTCATAATCAATGGAGGCAATGTTGTTCTCCACCGTAATTGCGCCGCCGGGGCAGTTTTTCGCACAGAGGCCGCAGCCGATGCAGCCCACCTTGCAGGCCTTGTTGACGGCGGCTCCTTTCTCCTTGCTGGAGCACTTCACCGCCGGCTGGCTGGCCGCAGGCTTGATTTTGATCACGCCTCTGGGGCAGACCGCCGTGCAGGCCGTGCATCCGGTACATTTTTCCCGATCCACCTTCGCCACGCCGTCAATCACGTGTATGGCGTCAAACATGCAGGCGCGGGTACAGTCCCCAAGACCCAGGCATCCGAAGCTGCAGGCGCTGGGGCCGCCGGCGATCCCCGCCGCTGCCGCACAGGTCTTAAGGCCCTGGTATTCAAACCGTTTTCCGCAGTTCTCGCCGCCGTTGCAGGCCACGTATGCCTTAAGGCTGGGGCCGCCGGATCCTGACTGGCCCATGATCCGGTTGATGGCCTCCGTGGCCCTGCTTCCGCCAGGCGCACATTTCGACGTGGGAGCGCCGTTCTTGACAATGGCCTCCGCATAGGCGGAGCATCCCGCATAGCCGCAGCCGCCGCA
>CATJIW010000249.1 GCA_949740745.1 uncultured Lachnospiraceae bacterium
AATTTTTTATTTTTTATTATTAATTATTTATTTTAAATATTGACAGGTAAAGATTAAATATGCTATTTTTTTATCAGAGACCAAAGGAGCGGAGGCGCCTGCCTTTCATTACATGAAAAATATTGTAAATAAAATATTTTTCATGTATGATAAAACCAATGAATTGACCAGGCCGAACCATGCAACTGTTAACTATAGTAGTTTTTTTACTATGCCATAATTATATCTGTGGGGAATACTATGAATCTCAAGAGAAATTTAGATACGGTCATCTATGACCAAATCATTGACTCGCTGATTTTAGGCGAATACAAGATGGGGGAACAAATCCTTCTGGATTCCTTTGCCGAAAAGTACGGGGTCAGCCGTACTCCCGTCGTACAAGCCGTGAAGCTTTTGGCCAATGACGGCATTCTGGAAATTTTAAAAAACGGACGTGTCCGGGTTCCGGTTTATACTCCCGCACAGATCGCACAGCTTTGCGACGTTCGCATCCTTTTAGAGCTTTATGCTTTAGATGAGATTCTCAAATACTCGGAAACTGCAGAATTTGAAAAAAATTGTGAAGAGCTGACCTCACTTGCCATTTCCGGCCGTAAGTGCACCGAAGCCGGAGACAAATTAGGCTTTAATAAATCAGACTTGGAATTTCACAGACTTCTGGTAAAGGAAAGCAACAATGAATTCCTGACCGATCTGTATAAACGGACTCAGGGACGTTTCGTGGTGGCTAATTACCTGTCGATCCCCTGGGAAAACCGGGATTTTACAGAAGCCTCCCTTGCCCATTTAAATCTGATGGACGCTCTCTCCAAAAGAGAGTTTTCCATATGCAAAAATATACTGACGGAACACATTCAAAGTGTCTCCCACATTATCCAATAAAAAAGACGGCATAAAAAAACCGGATCTTCGTTCTCTTTCCCGAAGATCCGGCCTTTTATGCCGTCCGTTATTTTTTTACCGGCAATGTCTCCCGCCATTTCCGTGATGCCCGGAATGGTGGCCTCCCTGGCCCGCAGATCCCCATGCGATATTGCAGTAATCGCAATATCCGTCGTAGTTATTGTCACAATGGTTCACGCAGTGGCCGTATCCGCCATAATAATCATCGGCAGGCGCCGCCGGCTGAGTTTCCGCCGGAGCCGGAGCTTCCGTCGGAGCAGGCGCAGGCGCCTCTGTCGGGGCAGGTGCAGGCGCTTCCGTCGGGGCAGGCGTCTCTGCAGAGGGCTCTGTCTGAGCTTCCGTCGGCGCTGCAGGAGCGGGAGCCGCCGGACGGGGAGCTGCCTGAACCGCTCTCTGCGTCTCTGCCGGAGCCTCTGTCTCGATCACTGCCTGAGTCTCTGCCAGGACTTCTTCCCCGGGAGCCGCCGCTCCCATTCCGATCGATAACGCACTGACAATCCCAATCACCAATAACCTTACCATTTTTCCTATACCTCCTGAATACCCTTGACCCAATACGTTTCTTCTATATATCTTATCATACTCCCGAAAGTCCTTTTTGGCAAGTAAAACTCCCCTTAACAATAATAGTCATAATAACCAATTTTTTCACCTGTTTCATGTGAAATATGACAGTTTTGCCTTGACATTTTTTTTTTATAAGTGTAATCTATAGATAGGTTGGCCTGCAGTCCGGCAGACTGCACAGCCGCCTGTTTTTCGATGTTCACAACGTAAATTTTTCAAAAATAAAGGAGGGTACTGTTTTGTCAAAAGAAACGATTCGCAAAGTGTTTGAAGACGGCGAGGGCGTCCTTCAGCTCACCCCCACCTGGGTTCCCCGTGGATTCAACGAGCCCGGCCGCAGGCTGAGGCTGCATCCTGATGATTATTTTGCCCTGGGAATGGACCGCGGCGGCATCTGCGAGCGGTGGCTCGGCTCTCTTGCCAAAGCGTTAAACGGCCCCAAGACCGGCGAAACGGAAGGCATGAGCTACGTTCTCGTGGACCGGGCCTCCAAGGCGAAAGAGCTTTTCAAGGATTTCGTGGAAGAGCTGGGCGCGGACCTGATCGGCAGCTCCCTGATGGAGAAGTACGGCACCTGGCCCACCTTCGCCAAGCTGTATGACTACGACAAGCCCCTGTTCCATCATCTCCACCTGACGGAAGAGAAGGCCAACAAGATCGGCATGCACGGAAAGCCGGAAGCTTATTACTTCCCGCCCCAGTACAATGCCTCATATTTAGGAAGATTCCCGCTCACCTACTTCGGCTTCGATCCCTCCACCACCAAGGAAGAGGTCATGGAATGCCTGAAGAATTATGACGTGAAGGATACCAGGATCACTGAGCTCTCCAGAGCCTACCGGATTCAGCTTGGCACCGGCTGGTACACTCCCGCCGGAGTCATCCATGCGCCCGCCTCCCTGGTGACCTACGAGCCCCAGTGGAACAGCGACGTAAACACTATCATGGAGAATGTCACCATGGGCGAGGTGAACCCTCACAACATGCTGACCGACTGTGCTCCTGAGGAAGAGAAGAACGATCTGGAAGCCATCTTCAATCAGATCGACTGGGAAGAAAGCACCCGTCCCGATTACAAGGAGACCTACTTCCGCGCGCCGAAGGTCCGGTGCGAGTCCGATGCGGCCGTTGAGAAATGGGTCGCCTATGCAAACGAATGGGTTGCCGCCAAGGAAGTCACCGTCCTTCCGGGCCAGAGCTATGTATTAACGGATGCGGCCTGCTACTGCGCCGTGATCTCCCAGGGCCACGGAACCTTCGGCAAATTTGAATGCCAGGCTCCTGAAATGGTCCGCTACGAGGATCTGACCGCAGACGAATTCTTCGTTTCCGAAGACGCCGCAAAGAAGGGCATCAAGATTACCAACGGAAGCTCCTACGAGCCTCTGGTTGTTCTGCAGAACTTTGCAAACAACAACCCTGACGTACCTGCAACCGTTTAATCCACAATACATGGATCCGTACATAAAGCACGAACCGGTCCATGAGACATGATTGGGAGGATATATTATGTATTTTAAATTTGGCGTGGACAGCTTTATCTGGGCGGAAAGCTTCAGTGAAAAGGATCTCTGGGTCATTCCCAAGGCCAAAGAGATGGGCTTCGAGGTCATTGACTTTGCCATCTCCAATCCTTTCACCTTCCCTGCAGAGGCTGTCAAGGCAGAACTGGACAAGGCCGGCATCGACTGCGTGTGCACGACGACTCTGACCCCGGAGACCAACCCCATTTCTCCCGACCCGGAGATCAGGAAGGCTTCCGTGGCCGCCATGAAGAAATGCGTGGACATCTGCAATTACCTGGGCGCTCCCATCCTGGGCGGCGTCAACTATGCGGGCTGGGGATACCTGACCAAGAAGCCCCGCACGGATCAGGAATGGGCCTGGGCCGTGGAATGCATGAAGGAAAACACGGCTTACGCAAAAGAAACCGGAAACGTGACCATCTGCGTGGAATGCGTCAACCGGTTTGAAACCCATTTCCTCAATATCGCAGAAGACGCCGTGAAATTCTGCAAGGACGTGGGCGGCGACAACATCAAGGTCCATCTGGACTGCTTCCACATGATCCGCGAGGAAAAGAGCTTTGCCGGCGCCGTGAAGACCTGCGGCAAGGAGTATTTAGGCTATATCCACGTGAATGAAAACGACAGAGGGATTCCCGGAACCGGGCTGGTGCCTTTTAAGGAATTCTTCCAGGCAGTCCACGAAATCGGTTACGACGGCCCGCTGGTCATCGAATCCTTTGATCCCAGCTTTGAAGAGCTTTCCGGCAACTGCGCCATCTGGCGGAGCTTCGCCCCTACCGGCGAGGATCTGGCCCGTGACGGCCTGGCCAACCTGAAAGCCATCGCTGACGCAATGTAAAGCCCTGACGTAATCTTACGGCCCGCGGCAACCCGCGGGCCATTTCAAAATCACACGGAACGGGCTTCCCGGCCCCTCCGGGGCCGAAAAGGCCGCCCGGCTCCTGCAAAAAGAAAGTGAGACCTGACAATGAAAATTGCAATCGGCTGTGACGAGGCCGCTTACGCTCTGAAAGTGGCCGTCATGAAACATCTGGACTCAAAAGAAGGCATCGAATACCACGATTTCGGGGCCGACGAGGGCGAAGTGATCCTCTATCCCGACGTGGCACAGAAGGTGGCGGAAGCCGTTGCCAGAGGCGAGTACGACCGGGGCATCCTGGTCTGCGGAACCGGCATCGGCATGTGCATTACGGCCAACAAGGTACCCGGCATCCGCGCCGCCGTCTGCCATGACCCCTTTTCCACGGAACGCTCCAGAAAGAGCAACGACGCCCAGATCATGTGCATGGGCGAGCGCGTTATCGGCGTGGAACTGGCAAAATACCTGGTGGACATCTGGTTAACCTGCGACTTCGCCGGAGGCGGCTCCGCCCCCAAGGTCGCCAGGATCAACGAGGTGGACGCTTCCTACCGGAAATAACGCCGCCTGAAGGAAGAAGCTGTCTCTGCGGCTTTGGGCCGCAGGCGATCATGATATAAAGGAGTATTTCTATGAACAGAATCGTAAACGATCCCAATTTCGTGGTTGAGGATATGTTAAAGGGCTTTGTAAAGGCCAATAAGGATCTGGTTGCCCCCACGGACAACCCCAGAGTTTTAAAATATGTCAACGCACCCGTAGAGGGCAAAGTAGGCATCGTGACCGGTGGAGGCTCCGGCCACAAGCCTGCGTTTATCGGTTATATCGGCAAAAATCTCTGTGACGCCGTGGCCGCCGGAGAGATCTTTTCCTCCCCCACCGCAAAAGCATTCTTAGACGCCATGAAGGCGGCTGATTCCGGAAAGGGCGTGGCGTGCCTGTACGGAAATTATGCAGGCGACAACATGAATGTCAAGATGGCCATCCGAAGCGCCAAAAAGGAAGGCATTACCGTGAAGACGGTAGTGGCCAATGATGACTGCGCTTCCGCTCCCAGTACGGAGCTGGAGAAACGGCGCGGCGTGGCCGGCGAGGTCTTAATGTGGAAGGTCGGCGGTGCGAAAGCCGCCATGGGCGCAGACCTGGACGGTGTCATTGCTGCCGCTCAGAAAGCCATTGACAACACCCGTTCCGTAGGGATCGGCACGGCTCCCTGCACCATTCCCGCCGTGGGACATCCCAATTTCACCATTGAGGACGGCACCATGGAGGTGGGCATCGGCCATCACGGCGAGCCCGGCATCAAAGTGGAGCCTCTTAAGACCGCCGACGAGATGGCCGCAGAGATGGTCGGCCTCATTCTCCCCGACCTGCCCTTCGCCTCCGGCGACGAGGTCGTAGTCCTCTTATCCGGCCTGGGCGCCACTCCCGTGATGGAGCAGTACATCGTATATAATAAGGTAGAGGAACTGCTGGCAGAAAAAGGGATCACAGTCTACAAGGCTTATGTCGGCAATTATTTTACCTCCCTGGAAATGATGGGCGTCACTTTAACTGTCATGAAGCTGGACGACGAGTTAAAGGAGTGCATCGACATGCCCGCCGACTCTGTCGGATTGAAACAGCTTTAAGGACGGCTTTCAGGGAAAGGAACGAAAAGGAGAACGTTTATGTCATTTAAAAACAGTGCGGCCGCATCAGTCGTTGAGGGCCTGATCAAAACCATCCAGACCAACAAGGATTTCTTAAGCGAGGTCGACGGAAAAATCGGCGACGGCGATCACGGCATCAATATGAACAAGGGCTTTACCATGACCGGCGAGAAGCTGGCCGGAAAAGAATACAACATGTCTGAGGGCTTAAGTGTTCTCAGCTCCACACTTATGGAGGACATCGGCGGCTCCATGGGGCCTCTCTACGGCGTTTTCTTTGATGAAATGGCCATGGCCAGCGAGGATGCCGAGGACATCGACGAAAATATTTTCAAGGATATGATCTGCAACGCCGTGGACGGCGTCATGGACATCGGCGGAGCCAAGCCCGGCGATAAATGTCTCTTAGACGCCATGGTTCCTGCAAGAGACGCTTTCTGCAAGGCACTTGAGGATGGCAAAGATTTTGCCGCCGCCCTGGATGATTTGAAGGCCGCCGCAAAGGAAGGGTGGCAGGCTACGGAAAACATGGTTGCCAAAATCGGCCGTGCAAGCCGTCTGGGCGAAAGAAGCCGGGGCGTGCTGGACGCAGGCGCCACCAGCTGTTACCTGATGTTAACGTCCATTGCGGACTCCATGCAGGCGCTTTTGAAATAACCGGCCGGCCAGACTGCCGCCTTGTGAAAGCCGGCAGGAACCGCCGTAAATATTTCGGCTCATTCAAAAATCACTCCGGCCCCCTGCGGGCCGGAGTGATTCGTTATATGTCCCTTGGATTTCACGGCTTCCTGCATGCGTCAAATACGTCCCCGGCCGTCCAGTCATCGGGAATCCTGGTCATGACCACGTCTCCGATAATCTCCTTTTCAAAAATATCGAAGGTCTTGTTGGTAATGCCCATTTTCACCGCCAGGGCCGGCCTGAGGCCGCTTCGGATGGTCTTCATGGCGGCCAGGAGCCCCCGAAGATCCAAAGGTCTGGTGGTGATCTCGCCGTTGAACGCCTTTAGCTGAAGATCCAGGAACAGGCCGGCAAACTGGTTCAGGGCCGGCTCCCTTCCGTCCGGAAAGGTCACCCGAAAAATCTTAAGCAGCGTTTCCTCATCCACCGGCGGCATGTCGATCACGAGAAACCGGGAAACCAGCGCCTCATTCAGTTCCCTGGTCCCCGCATAGCCGTAATTCATGGTGGCAATGAACCGGGCCGCCGGATGGAGGTCCAGCTTTCCGTAGCCCGGCACCTCGATGATACGCCGGAAGTCCAGAGTGGCATGGAGGACCGATACCGCATCGTTTTTCGCCATGTTGATCTCATCCAGCACACCGAAGCCGCCGTATTTTGCGCACCGATACACCGGCCCCTGCCTGAGTCTCACTTCATTGTCCACAAAGGTATCCGTTCCGATGAGAGAACTGCTGTCCGTATTGACATGGAAGGAAATATTGTAGGCCGGCCTTCCGAAAATCCAGGCCAGGTTTTCCGCCAGCACATTTTTCCCCGTAGCCTTGGAGCCAGAAAGCAGAAGATTCTCCCCCTGCAAAAGCCCGGCAATGGCCTGCTCCAAAATTTCCTTTCCATAAAAAGGAATGGACGGCGGCTCTGTCCGTCCCCTCTCACTTTCCTCCACCTGGTACCGCTCTCTGAACGCCTCCAGGTCTGCGATCAGCCCGCCGTCCACTCCCTGCTCCCACAGCATCTCCATTCCCTCAAACATCTCTCTGCGCCTCCAATCTTACAAAGATTAACCTGTTTTATCTGCCGCAGCCAGCCATCGCTCCATCGTCGGTTCTTCCGGACCGGTCTCACCGACGTATCTGCGGGAGGCCGCCCATCTGCTTCTCCACGCAGACACGTTCGGTTTGAGCAATTTTCCTGCGCCGCCTTGTGCAGGCAATTTTACCTCCATCAAACCGGGTCGGCGAAAATTGTCTGCGCTATGCTCGGAAAATCACCCACACCTCCTATCGTCTGCTTAGGAGAATCAGACAGGCTCTCTCCCGCCTCCCCGATTATCAGCCATTGCTTCATCGTCGGTTCTTCCGGACCGGTCTCACCGACGTGTCTGCGGGAGGCCGCCCATCTGCTTTTCCACGCAGACACGTTCGGTTTGAGCAATTTTCCTGCGTCGCCTTGTGCAGGCAATTTTACCTCCATCAAACCGGGTCGGCGAAAATTGTCTGCGCTATGCTCGGAAAATCACTCGCACCTCCTATCGTCTGCTTAGGAGAATCAGACAGGCTCTCTCCCGCTGACAAGCCGGTTGATCTGCGCCCCCATATATCCGCCTCCAAACCCATTGTCGATATTGACCACCGCCATCCCCTCGGCACAGGAATTCAGCATGCACAAGAGCGGCGCAATCCCGTTGAGCCCGGCACCGTAGCCCACCGAGGTGGGAACGGCAATGACCGGCTTTTCCACCAGCCCCGTAATGACGCCGCCCAGGGCGCCCTCCATTCCCGCCACGGCCACAATGCAGTTGGCCTTCCGTATTTCCTCGATTTTAGAGAACAGCCGGTGAATTCCGGCCACCCCCACGTCAAAGACCCGAAGCACCCGGCTTCCGTGAAACTCCGCCGTCTGAGCCGCCTCCTCCGCCACGGGAATATCCGCCGTTCCCCCGGTGCAGACCGCCACCAGCCCCTTCCTCTCCGCCGGGTGCGGCTCAAATTTAAGCACCCCGGAAACCTCGTCGAAGCTCACCTCCGGCACCGCAAGACGCACCGCCTCGTACTGCTCCGCTGCGGCCCTGGTGCCCATAACATTCACGCCCCGATCCCGGAAGCTTTCATAAATGCGGACCAGATGATCCAGCTTCTTTCCCTGGCAGAAAATCACCTCTCCGAAGCCCCGGCGCGCGCTCCGGTGAAAATCAATCTTGGCACAGCCGATGTCTTCGTATTCCTGCGCCCCCAGCATAATCTCCGCTTCCTCCACAGAAACCGCTCCCGCCTTCACCTGCTCCAAAAGTTCCCTGATCTCCATATCCGACCTTCACCTTTCTGTCCCAAAATCCTGTATCACCCGGCAATTGCGAAACCCGAAATTACCCTTTCAGGTCCATACTGCCGGAGCGGAACCCCTCTGCGTCCAGCGTAATATAAAGAAACCCCAGCTCCTTAAGCCTCGCCGCAATATCCTCTCTCAGGTTTAAAAACAAAGAAAACTGCTCCGGCAAAAGCTCAACCCTGGCCACCGGCCCGTGGACCCGAATCCGCACCGTCTCAAAGCCCAGCTCCGTAAGGTATTCCTCCCCCTGGGCAATCCGCTCCAAAATCCCCGCATCTAACCGCTCCCCGTAAGGCAGCCTGGTGGCAAGACAGGAATTGGAAGGCTTCCCGGCCGCAGAAATACCGAACTCCTCTGCCATCCGGCGCACATCCTCCTTGGTAAAGCCGGCCTCCTTTAAAGGGCTCAGAATCCCAAGCTCCGAAACGGCCTTAAGCCCCGGCCGGTACGCCTTCAAATCGTCCGCATTGGTACCGTCCACGACCACGGCACACTCATGCTCCGCGGCAAATTCCTTAAGCCGGGCATAAAGAAACCGCTTGCACTGATAACACCGGTCCACCGGATTGTCCAAAATCGCCGGATTGTCCAGCTCATTGACCGGGAGCACAGCAAAATCCGCACCGCATTCTGCGGAGACCCTTCTGGCAGCCTCCTCGTCCCCCTTCGTATGGAGAAACGTGTCAAACATGACCCCAAACACCGTTCCCCCCGATCTTTTCTGTTCCCTGCAGGCTGCCGCCAGAAGGAGGCTGCTGTCCACGCCGCCGGAAAAAGCAACGCAGACCCCTTTCTTCACCGCATCCTGCAAAAACTCCTCAAGCTTTTCCTTTTTGTCCATATAATCGTACATATTAAAACGCCTCCGCCTGCCGTTTGATCTCTTCGTAAACATCCTGAAAGGGCTTTCCCGAACAGTCCGCATACCGGGCCACGTCCTCATATTCCGGATAGCAGAAGACAAGCTCCCCCCGCCGCACCTCCTTAATTCTCGCCGGCCCGTAGGACGTCTCTGCCATGCGGATCCGCCTGGGCAGGGCCGTCCGCAAAAGCGGAAAGCGCCGGATGCCAATGGTGGTGGTATGCCGGAAAATAAGCTCCTCCAGGGCCTCCCTGCTTTCCTCGCCGCAGACCACCTTCATCAGCCAGGCCGGCCGGTTCTTCTTCATAAACACCGGAAGATAGCACACGTCCCTGGCCCCCGCCCGAAACAGCCGCTCCATGACATAGCCAAGGGCCTCCCCTGTAGCATCGTCAATATTCGTTTCCAGCATCCAGAGCCCCGTTTCCTCCTCCGAACCCTTTCCGGCTCCCAGGAAGGCCTCCGGCTCCCGGCCGTTTCCGGCTCCCGGAACGTTTTCCGGCCTTCGGACGTTCCCGCTTTCCGGGCGCTCCTCAATCAGGCAGGCCCGCAGAATATTGGCCTTCGGAAAATCCTTTTTCCCCGCCCCCATGCCCGTTTTCACAATGCGGAA
>CATJIW010000250.1 GCA_949740745.1 uncultured Lachnospiraceae bacterium
TAGCCGGTACAGCGGCAGAGATTCCGATTTTTGTTGAACCATTCCCGCACCTCTTCTCTGGTGGGAGAAGGATTGTTCTCCAGAAGCACCTTGGCGCTCATGATAAAGCCGGGAGAACAGAAGCCGCACTGGGCACAGCCGTGGGCCACCCAGGCCGCCTGCAGCGGATGAAGGTCCTCCAGCGTCCCGATTCCCTCGATGGTTTCCACCTTCGCATAATCCGGAACCTTTGCGATCTTCGTGATACAGGAGCGGGTCACCTTCCCGTCCACGATCACATTACATGCGCCGCAGTGTCCCTCACCGCAGCCGATCTTACAGCCGGTGAGGAGCAGACGGTCCCTGAGCACCTGAGCCAGAGACTCAGACCCGACCACCACAATGGTACGTTCCGCCCCATTGATAATCAGTACTTTTTTGATCATTCCATACCCTCCTTCTACATCTTACAACACCCTGGGACGCCTCCCGGCCGTCTTCCCTGCGAAAAATCCGGCATCCCCGCGTCCGGCAGGCCCCTGACAGCAGCAGCAACCGCAACATGTCCGAAACCTCTTGCCCTCCCACTCTCCCGATGATAAAATGAATCCATCAAGATCAGGAGGTAATCCCATGGAACTACATGAAATCCGCGCAGCCGCCGTCACCGTCGAAGTGACTGACGAGAAAACCGGCGAAACCTTCCGCCGGGAGCTCCCCATCGACTACTACGAGACCGCCAACCTGCTCCGGCTGAAAGGAGAAGATTTAAACGGAAATCCCAGCGAGCTGGTCTTCCTCTCAGGCACCGGCATGAACCGGCTCAAAGGCCTCATGGGAAAGGGGCCAAACGAAGATCCCTGCGGCTCCCACCGTAAAAATCCATAAACATACCGCAGTCTATGACATCAGTATAGTTCATTCTGCCGATTCCGTCAACCAAGTTTTTCTAATTTTATGGTGTTAATCCAAGAAAAATGGGAAAACTTTTGTCAGAGTTGCACAATTTTGAAAAAGGAGAACCCATGAAGATCATTCTATTCGGAAGCGGGCAAGGCGGCCGGATGGCCGCCCGCTGGCTCCCGGCAGACAAAACCCTCCTGGCCTTCGCAGACAGCGACCCCCGAAAGCAGGGAACGACCCTGGACGGCGTCCCCGTCGTCGCCCCGGAAGAAATTCCTGCCCTTGCCCCGGACCTGGTGTGGATCACCGTCCTCAACAGGGAGGCGGCAGCGTCCATTGAGGCCGGGCTGCGCGCCCTCGGCTGCGAAGGCCCCATAGAGACCCTGAATCCCTTCCGGGAACGCATGGACCTGCGTCTCGCCCAGGTCCGCCTCATGGCCGAAGAAATAAACGCCGCAGGCCTCCCCGGAGCCGTCGCCGAGCTTGGCGTCTATCAGGGAGCCCTTGCGGCAGAACTGAACCGGCTCTTTCCGGACCGGACCCTCTATCTTTTCGACACCTTCACCGGGTTTTCTCAGGCCGACGTGGAAGCAGAACGTCGGCTCTCCTCTCATACAAGGGCCCTGGCCGGAGACTTCGCAGACACCAGCGTCCGGCTGGTCCGAGAAAAGCTTCCCCACCCGGAAAAAGCCGTATTCTGTCAGGGACTCTTCCCGGAAACCCTTCCCGAAGACCTGCCGCCCCTGGCCTTCGTGAGCCTGGACCCGGATCTTTACCAGCCGGCCCTCCTGGGCCTTCGTGCCTTCTGGCCCAGACTGGTTCCCGGCGGCACAGTCCTGATCCACGACTACAACAGCGCCCAGTTTCCGGGAGCCGGCAGGGCCGTGCGCCGCTTCTGCCTGGAACAGGGGCTGATGGCCATCCCCCTGGCCGACCTCCACGGAAGCGCCATATTGTTTAAACAAAAATAGGCAGACAATTTCACCTCCGTCAAACCGAGTCGGCTGATTAACACTCCCACCGGCAGCGTCCAAGATCCACATGGGAATCATCCTTCATGGGAACTCCCTCCATCCGAAGCAGATGCGCCTGTTCCCGCCAGCCGGGAACCAGGCGTCCCGCATGGTTCACCACCCGGTGGCAGGGATATTCCCCATAAAATTCCGCCATGCCAAGGACCCTCCCCACCAGCCTCGCATTCCTGTCCCTTCCGATCAGACGGGCAATCTGCCCATAGGTGGCCACGCATCCCTCCGGAATTTCCTCCACCACAGATAGAATTTCATAAATCAAATCCTCATCCAGCATCCGTCCCGTCACCGTCCTCCCCAAAAAAGCTCCTTCCAGTACCCGCTCTCCTCCGGCCATCCCTCAGCCGCAGCAGCCGTCACCTTTTAAACCCGCCTGAAACCGCCCCTTTGGGACAGACAGACCGGCACTTTCCGCACCGGATGCATTCCGGCCCGTTTATGTTCTTTGTAACCTCCACCCCCATGGGACAGGAACGCTCACAGGCTTTGCAGCCGACACATTTTTCCCCATCCAGGCGCATCTGGTAAAAGCTAAAACGGTTAAACACCGAATAAAAGGCGCCCAGCGGACAGAGGTAGCGGCAGAAGGGACGGTGGACAAACATCGAAAAGACCAGAAGCGCCGCCAAAACCCCGACCTTCCATTGAAACAAAAAGCCGGCCAGCTCCCGGAGCATGGGATTTGCGGCCAGCTGCGGAAAACCGCCGCCAAGGGTTCCGGCCGGACACAGATATTTGCAGAAATAAGGCGGATTGACCCCGCTTTTCGTCACCGCAAAAGCAGGAAGAAGGATGACGAGCGCCAGAAGCACCACATATTTCAGATACCTGGCCGGCCGGTCGATCCTCCCCGGCACCCTCCATTTGGGAACCGGTATCTTGTGAAGCAGATCCTGTACCAGGCCGAAGGGGCATAACAAGCCGCAGACCAGCCGGCCAAGGACAATCCCAAACAGCATAAGCAGGCCCAGCACATAAAAAGGAAAATGAAGGCGGCCGCCCCCAAGCGCCGCCTGCAAAGAACCGATGGGACAGGCCCCAAGGGCCCCCGGACAGGAATAACAGTTGAGAACCGGAACACAGAGCGCCTTGCTTTTTCCGGTATAAAGCTTCCCCTTTGCAAACCCCGCCGCATACCCGTTAAAAAACACGGCAGACAAAAGCTGTACCTTCCGCTGAAAGGAAATCTTCCCTCTGCCTTTCCCGTTCTTCCTCTGCTCCCGCCTCATTCCCCGCATAGCTTCACCGCCTTTTCCACATTTCCGGACCTTCTTTTTCATCCGGCCGTTTACCTGAGTAAGCAACACCATGAAACAGAAGCCCTTCTGAAGAATCCAAAAGAGGCTTCTGTTTTCCTTCTTACTTTACAGCCTGCGTATATCGTTTACAGGCTTTCGATGAACCGGAGGAAGGCCGCCTTCCCTTCCGGCGTCCGCTTATAGACTCCGGCATCCTCCAGGACCCGGCTGAACACGGAGCCGATCTCCTTCCGGATAATGGGATGAATGTTGTCCGCATTCACCTGCGGATACCGTTTCAGGAACTCCTCCGCCCAGTCGGCATGCTTTTCCGTCGCCTCGTCCGTCCGCAGATCCCCGCCGGAAAGGATCGTTTCGGCCAGCTTCTCCATTTCCCCCTTCAGCCTTGCAGGAAGGACCGCCAGCCCCATGACCTCGATCAGGCCGATGTTCTCCTTCTTGATATGATGGAGGTTCCCATGGGGATGGTACACGCCCAGAGGATGCTCCTCGGTGGTGATGTTGTTGCGCAGGACCAGATCCAGCTCATAAGCCTCTCCCCGTTTTCTGGCGATGGGCGTAATGGTATTGTGAGGCTCCCCGTCCGTCTCGGCGAAGACAAAGGCTGCTTCGTCGGTATAGCCTCTCCATGCCTTCAGGATCCTGTCGGCAGCGCCGATCAGCTCTTCCGGGGCTTCGGAGCGGAGCCTGATCACCGACATGGGCCATTTCACGATGCCTGCTTCCAGACCCTCGAAGCCGCGGATCACGACCTTGTCTTCGACGGGCGCCTTCGCCATGGCGAACTCATAATGGCCCCCCTGGAAATGGTCGTGGCTTAAAATGGAGCCGCCCACGATGGGAAGGTCCGCATTGGAGCCCAGGAAATAGTGGGGGAACTGCCTGACAAAATCCAGAAGCTTGCAGAAGGCGTCCCGGTTAATCTGCATGGGCGTATGCTCTTTATTCAACACGATGCAGTGCTCGTTATAATAAACGTAAGGGGAATACTGGAGTCCCCAGGGCTTCCCGTTCACCGTAATGGGAATGATCCGGTGGTTCTGCCTGGCCGGATGGTTCACCCGCCCCGCATAGCCCTCATTCTCCGCACAGAGCAGGCACTTGGGATAACCGCTCTGTTTCGCCAGCTTAGCCGCCGCAATGGCCTTCGGATCCTTCTCCGGCTTGGACAGGTTGATGGTAATGTCCATCTCCCCGTACGGAGTCTCCGCCTTCCATTTCAGATCCTTTTTTACCCGGTAACGGCGGATGTAATCCGTATCCTGGCTGAATTTGTAATAAAAGTCCGTGGCCGCCTCCGGGCTCTTCCCGTAATGTTCCCAGAATTTCCGAATAATCTCTCCGGGCCTTCCCACAAGCTTCGCCATA
>CATJIW010000251.1 GCA_949740745.1 uncultured Lachnospiraceae bacterium
AATTCCTCCGGGACCAGCCCCATCATAAGGATAGTGCAGGATATCCCTGCCTCCCGCAGCTCCTTCGCCTCCTCCAGGGTGGCAGCCGCCAGTATATCGACGCCGTTTTCCAGATATGCCTCTGCCACCGTCACCGCTCCGTGCCCGTAGGCATTGGCCTTCACGACCCCGATGATCCGGCTGGGAGCCACCCGTTCTTTCACCGCCCGTATATTTTCCGCCAGACGGCTTTTATCAATTTCGACCCATGCGGACCGCAGTAATTGTTCAGACATATCTTCCTCCCTAGTGATGCAGGATCACGGACAGGAACTGCTTAAGCCTCTCGTCCTCCGTGTCCTCAAAGAAGGTTTTCGTATCCGTGTTGACCCGGATCTTCGCTCCCTCCAGGAAGCAGACCCTGGAAGCCACCTCTCTCGCAAAGCCCATCTCATGGGTTACGATGACCATCGTCATCCCCATGGACGACAGTCTGCGGATGGCGTCCAGCACCTCCTTGATCATCTCCGGATCCAGGGCCGACGTAGGCTCGTCAAAGAGCATCAGGTCCGGCTCCATCATCAGCGAGCGGACGATGGCGACCCTCTGCTTCTGACCGCCGGAAAGCTGATGGGGATAGGAATCCAGCTTGTCTGCGATCCCGAAGATCTCCAGATACTCCACCGCCTTCTTTAGCATCTCGTCCTTTTTCTTTTTCTGCGTCTTCACCGGCGCAATCAGCAGATTGTCCCTGACCGTCAGGTTGTTAAACAGGTTGAACTGCTGAAACACCATGCCGATATGCTTCCGGATCTCCTTTATGTTCTTGTGGTTCACCTCCGTGCCCCGGTACAGGATCTTTCCGCTTCCGATCTTCTCCAGCCCGTTGATGGTCCGAAGCAGCGTGCTTTTTCCGCCGCCGGAAGGGCCGCACAGCACTACCACCTCGTGCTCGTATACATCCAGGCTCATGTCATCCAGCACGGTCAGGCTGCCAAACTGTTTCGTCACATGCTGCAGGGATACCACAATTTCTTTTTCTTTATTTTCAGACATTTCGCTCACCCATTATCCTTTTCACAACGGTTCGTTCAAGTTTCTTTCCCAGCCACGTCAGGAAATGGCACATGATAAAGAAGATCACCAGCACGTACGCATAAATTTCCATGGGATAGGAATATTTCGGCAGCAAAAGCTGCGCCCTCCGCAAGGTGTCCATGCAGCCGATGGTTGCCGCCACGGAGGTCCCCTTCACCAGCATGACGATCTGCCCCATAAGGGCCGGGATCGCGACCAGAAGGACCTGCGGCAGGATAATCCGGGTGATGGTATGCCCAAGCGGCAGGGACAGGGACTTCGCCGCTTCCCACTGTCCCTTGTCCACCGACAGGAACCCTCCCTTGACCACCTCCATCATATAGGCCCCCTCCACCAGGGAGATGGACAGGACCGAGATCCAAAACTGGGTCCCCTTCGTCAGATAAGCATAAAAAAACAGAAGGATAATAATGGTTGGGACGCCCCTGCAGATCAGGGCGTAGGCCCCCAGGATCTGATCCACCACAGGGATCTTAAGGCTCCGGACGGTCCCAAGCACCACGCCGATCAGCATGGCGAAAAGCAGCGAGGCAAAAATCAGCTTCAGCGTCATGGGAAGCCCCTGGACCAGTATGGTCTTCACAACGATATTATAACGGTCTTCAAAGGTCATGCGGCACTCTCACCTCTTTTCTCAATTGCCCGTTTGGGACTGTTTTTCATGCTGAGCAGCTTCCTGACTCCCTGGACAGCGAAAAACAGGATCAGGTAGATCGCGCCTCCCACCAGATAAGACGTGATCGGGTTAAACGAATAATTGTTGATCTGGTTGCACTGGTAGGTCAGCTCGCAGATGGTGATCCACATCAGCATGGACGTGTCCTTGATGATAATGGAAAACATATTGATCACCGAATCCAGGACCTTTTTCCATGCCTGGGGAATCAGAAAGTAGATCATGGTCTGAAATTTGTTGAAGCCCAGCGCATAAGCCGCCTCGCTCTGTCCCACCTCTATGCTCTGCAGGCCGCCGCGGATGATCTCCGCAATAAAAGCCCCGTCGTTTAAGACCAGCGCCACGACTCCCATGAGTCCCGCAGAGACAGACACGTAGCGGGATACTCCGTAAAATAGAAAATAAATCTGTACCAGCAGGGGCGTTTCCCGGAAAAAGCAGATATACGCCCGGACAATGGTCCCAAGGACCCTGGGCTTCCGATAGCTGATGGCCCCCATCAGCACGCCCCACACAGTTGCGATCACGATCGCTATGGCTGCGTATTTCAAAGTGAGCAGCGTACCGCTCCAGAATCTGGGCCAGTACTTGACCACAATGTTCCAATTAAACGACATGGCATGCTCCTTTCCCTTTCAAAACCGGCGGGCAGCCTCCGCTGCCCGCCGATCTGCGCCGTCATCCGTTTCCGTTTTAATAGGCAGTTCCGAAATTGTTCGGCTCCCAGTCAAAGCCCATCCAGTTCTTGTAAAGCTCCGCATACGTGCCGAAGGCTTTCAGCTTCGTCAGATACAGGTTGAAGACCTCCACCGACTTGTCGCCGCTGGCAAAGGCAAAGCCATACAGATAGGAATCTCCTCTGTCGGGCAGGAGCCGAAGATTTTCATTTTCCGTCATGGGCCCTGCAAACACGATGCTGTCATCCAGGGACACATCGATAACGCCGGAGGCCAGGGATTCCTGCCAGGTTCCAAGGGGAAGCGTCACGATCTCCGCCTCCGGGAACTGCTCTGCGATAATCGACTCATACACCGATCCGGATGCAATGCCGAACTTGGTGCCGGGTGCTTTCAGATCCTCGAAGCTCTGATAGGAAGAGTCCTTCGCCACGCAGGCCATGGCTGAGTCCACCAGCCAGGGATCGGAAAAGTCAATCTCTGCCTCCCGGTCCAGTCTCATGTTCATATTAGCCGCAATAAAGTCCACCTTTCCTGTGTTAACCGCAGTCAGCATGGCGGACCATTCCAGGATCTCCCACTTCACTTCCACGCCCAGTTCCTCGGCAAAGCCTCTTACCAGGTCGGGAATAAAGCCGGTCGGCTCGTCTGACCCTGCTTCCGTGAAAATAATGTTCTCAATGGTAGGGTCGATGCCGACGGTCATGTAGCCGTTCTCCAGAATACGGGCATAGGCGTTCTGCGTTTCCGCCGCCTCGCTTCCCTTGTCGTCCCCGCCGCCGCATGCGGCCAGAGAAAACATCATGGCAAGAGCCAGGATCAAAGATACTGCTTTCTTCATATTTTTTTCCTCCTTTTATTTCAAGTGCGCACGGCGCACACTCGTTCTTTCTTTATGTAATAACGCTGCCGTCCTCACTGGAGTCCGACGGCCGCCAGTTCCTTTTTCATAACCGCAAGCTCGTCCGGCGTCAGATTATGGAGCGGCCCCCGCACGTAACCGGCATCGATGCCCCGAAGCTTAAGAGCCTCCTTGAAATGCCCCATGCTGGCTCCGCCCTTCAGGATGTCCACCACCTCGTTGGCCAGCCTCTGCTTTGTCCTGGCCCTTTCCCAGTCGCCCTCCAGGCAGGCCCGATAGACCTCCACGAAAAGCTCCGGATAGACGCTGGAAACACCGGACACCACGCCGTCGCATCCCATGGCCATCAGCACATGGATCAGCTTGTCACAGCCATGAAGCACGGAAAACTCTCCATCCTTCACCTTCTGGTATTCCAGAGTGCGGCACATGTCCGCAAAGCTGTACTTGATCCCCACGATGTTGGGAAACTCTCTGGCCAGCCGGTCCGCTGCGGCTACCGGCAGGTCGTTGGCGGAGCACTGGGGAATGTTATAAAGGTACACCGGAAAATCCTCCGGCACACTCCTTGCAATGGCCGCATAATAGTCATAAATCGAGACCTCCGTCGCCCCGTAAAAAGCAGGGGAAACGGCTCCGATTCCGTCTGCGCCGATCTCATGGGCATGTCTCGCCAGCTCGCAGGCGTCCTTTGTCTTCATCGCCCCCACATGGATAAACACGGGGATCCGGCCGGCGCACTGATCCACCACCGTCTCTGCCACCAGCTTCCGCTCTTCGGTATTCATCAACATCATTTCTCCCGTCGTCCCCAGGGGATACAGGCAGTTAACCCCCTTCTCGACCAGAAAATCCACATGCTTCCTGATGGCCTCCGTTTTTACCGACTCGTCCTCGTTAAAGGGCGTCACCATCGCCGTAACCACGCCGTACAATTTTTTCATGTCCTTTCCTCTCCGTCTCCATATTATTGTTTTGCTTTCCGTACAATTGTGCAGGAAACAGTCAAAAAACTTCTAACTTTTTGTTATTTCCCTTCACCGTTATGGTCATATTGCACAACTTTCACTGGGTTTATGATAGCATAAGGAAACCTGCGATTTCATCGTTTTTATTCCAAAAATCGCCCTCCAATTTTTGTATTTTGTACAAAGAAACCGTCTTTTTATTGCTTTTTATAGTATTTTTCCCTCCACCGCTTCCCCTCCTGCTGAAGCTCTCCCGCATAAGCCGCCAGCTCGTCATACTGCCTTTTGATCTCCTCCAGGCGGGCTTCGTGCTCCTGTGCAAGGGCCCGGATCCTGGCCCTTTCCCTCCTGTTTTCCGCTTCCAGCTTAAGGATGGCGTCCCTGGCCTTCTGTCCGGTGCCAAGCCGCAGGATTTCCCCCTGCTCCGGCTGCTTCTTCCCGTCCCAGGTAAGGATCCCGCCCTCCGCCAGAATCACCAGCCGTTTCCCTCCTGCATAGACCGGTTCCACAGGCTCCGAAAAACCCTCCCACAGGGTTCTGGCCTCCCGGTCGGAAAGCGGGCGCATCACCTTAAGTTCCCAGAGCTTCCCGTCCCGCCCCCTGGCCCGAAAAAACAGATAGAGCTCTTCCTTCCATTCCAGAAGCCGGAGGCCCGAATACTGCCTCCCGTCAGAAGGATCCGACAAAACGGCGGCAGGCGCCCCCTCCCCTGCCGCCCCGAATAAAATCCTGTGTTCCAGGCTGTGGCAGGCGTAATAGACCTGCCCCCGAAACACTACAGAGGTCAGATCCTTTAACACGTCCCTGGCAAGCACGGCGGCTCCCGTCCCCCTCCGAAACGGAATCGGAAGCGCCATGACCTGATTCCGTTCCTCCCATACCGCAAGCTTTGTCCCGTCCGGAAGGCTGTGAATACATCCCATAGGCCCGGCCCCTTTTTCTGTTACGCTTTCTTTAATTATATGGAAAGAATCACCGCCTTATGCCGGAAGGCATATACTATTGGTGAACGATCCATATGGAAGGAATTTAAGCATATGCCTAAATACAAGCCCAAAGGCTGCAAATGCGGCCGTTCCAACGCCGTAACCGTCCTTGCCGCCAACGGAGGCTGCGACGGCGCGCCCCCGGTCCCGGAGCCCTGCTTCGACGTGTGCACCACCCCCATCTGCGGGACGCCTCAGTACCTGACCCTTCTGGCCCCCGTCGTTTATGACGAGATCGGCATCAATCTTTGCCGCCAGATCACCCTGGCCGCAGATTTTGCCACCACCTATCCCAATGTGGAAAGCGCCACGGCAGAAGCAGTATCCGTGACCTTTTCTGCGGCTCCCGGAGAAGCTCCGGCCATTACCCCCATAAACGGGCGGCCCAACTGCTACTCTGTGACGCTCCGGAACCTCACGGCCAACTTCGCCGTCAAGCTTTATGACTGCGCAAGGCGGCTGATCACCGTCCTTCCGGTCTCCGCCGCCTACCTTCCCGCTTCCGGGACGCCGGATTATGCCTACTACGACGAGGATACCAACCCCTCCTCCGTGGAGCTGGAGCTTTACGCCCCCTACGGCGTCTCCTACTCCGCCGCCGATGCGGCCGCTCCCGTCATCAATTATGTAGGCTTCGCCGCAGGCGCCTCCTCTCCGGCCCAGGGACTTAACATGATCATCATTCCGAAGGTCTTAAGCTTTGACCCGGCCTCCGGCGAGGTTTCCATGGGGCTCTCCCTTTATCTGAAGAGCATTTATTATTCTCAGTACCTGATCCCCCACAACGGCCGCGCCGTGGTGCCCAAGGGAAGCCTCATTCCCCAGGAGGACAGCGTCTGCATGGAATTCGTGTCCGGCGGCCTTCTGGACCGGGAAATCAAGCCTTTGGAGCTGGGACCGCCCCGCCACGACGAAAACCTGAAAAATGAATGTGAGCCTTCCGGCTCCTGCTGCTGCCCTCCTGCCAGAACGGTTCCTCCCGCAGACGGCACAGCCGTCACGCCTCCTGCATCCACCGACAAGGACGGGGAACACGAAGTGGAAATAGAAATGGAAGAGCAGTCTCTTCCGGCTTCCTCCGATTCCCCCGACAGCCTTTTGAACACCCTGGCAAGGCTTGGAAGCCTGTAAGCCCAAGATCCGGCATGCAGGATTTTACACTGCAAAACGCAAAGGAGGGCGGTCACCTTTGACCGCCCTTCCTAAATCCTCTAATTGTGTCAAATCCTCACATAATTTTTTTTACATTTGTACGAAAAACAGCAGCAAAAATGGCTCTTGCCTGTTAAAGCTTTCCGGGCTATACTGTAAAAAAACGGGAGGCTCTTATGAAAAGCATTTACGAAATGACAGAGGCAGAGCTTAGAAATTATCAGAAGCAAAAAGAAAAGGAGGTCTCCATGCCGCCCGGGAAGAAACGGGATCTGGTCATCCGGACCGTGGTAAGACCTCTGCTCAAAGAAGCGGGATTCCGCACAAAGCGGACAGACTGGTGGAAGGAGCTTTCCGACGGATGGCTTTTTGTCCACCTGCACAATTCCATGAACAACTGCTCCGTCACCGGCTGTGCCTTCCGGTTCCATTTCAGCGCCTCGAAAGCCGGCGAGCTGAAAGACGAGCTTTCCAAACAGTGGATCTACAACCAGGGGAACGAACTTCTGCAGCGGGACTTTCTCCCTTACGCCGGCCTGCTCTCCCCCTTTCACAGGGCGGACATGTACCGGATCGACGGCTATCAGAACTATCTTCCTAAGGACGAGCCGGTGGAGCTGATCTCAGAACAGATCCGCTCCGATTTTGAAGGGCACATCCTGCCGGCCCTTGCAGACATTATCTCCGTGTCCGGCTGGGAAGCGCTGCAGACGGAACGCAGATCCCTTCTCTGGAATCGGGAAAACTCCATTTTAAGGTATTATCATTCTGTCTGCATGGGCATTTCCCCCGAACTTGTCCGGGACAGCCAGAGGCGGCTCGGGCTCACCGACGAAGAGGTCCTGTCCCGCTTTGACTGGCTGGAGCAGATCAGGAAGGACTCCTCCTGGCCGGAAGCGGACGTGAAGGCCGTGATCGAAAGAAGCCTCCGGCTCCCCTGAGCCGCCTTTACCGCACTTTAATGGCCTTATGAGGGCACATTTCCTGACAGCAGAAGCACCGGATGCATTTCTTATAATCATAAACCGGAGGCTCCTTCCTCCCGTTTGAAAAGGAAAGGGCCTTTCCCTCCACCGGACAGCTTTCCACGCAGATGCCGCATTTCACACATGCTTCCCCGTCCACACAGGGCTTCTTCTGGAAGATACGGAAAAACCGGGCCATCCTCACCCACGAACCGCTCCTGATCCGGCGTCTGTCCACGTCAAAATCGGCCTTTCCGAACCGGGCCGCCGCTTCCTCCATGGAAATTTCCGCAGAGCGGCCCCCTTCTGCCAGAACAAGCTCCACCTGCTCCTCCCGCCAGAAGCCAAGCCCCAGCCTTTCCCCGTGTACATTGGTGGGAACCAGCTCCGGCTTTAAATTGATAAGACGGCAGAACACGCTGTCCAGCGCCACCGGATCCCTGGACATGAGCAATACGTTCATGGGAACCGGATCGCCGGAGGTGGGTCCGTTCCCCTCCATGGCCACGATGCCGTCCATGATATGGAGCCTTGGCTTCAAAAAACGGTTTAAGTCCGCCAGCATCCCCGCAAAGCTGTCGGCGTTTGGATACGCCGTGTGCCCCTTCGCCTTGTGAAGGCCGTGAATGCAGCCATACATATTTTTTACCGCTCCCGTAATCCTTTCCAGAGCATGGGTCTTCATCTTGCATACATTAATGAGGACGTCCGCCTCCAAAACCTCCTTCGATACAAAGAAGCTCCTTGCCTGCAGGCCATCCTCATATGCGACACTTCCCGTTCCGGTAAAGTCCACCAGCGAAACTCCGTATTTTTCCAGAACCGCATCCATTCCCACCGCAGCCGCCGCTGCTGTTGCCTGCCCCACTCCGCAGGAATCTCCCGCCATGATCTCCTTTACGCCCGCTTCCCTGAGAAGCCTGGCCGCCGCTCCCATCACTGCCGGATGGGTCACCACGGCCCTGGAAAGCTTCGCCTTCCGCACCAGATTCGGCTTTAAAAGCACTTTCTCCTCCCGCCCTGCCAAAGCCTCCATGCCGCCAAGAAGCTCTGTTCCTGCCTTAAGGGCCTGATACACCGCCTCCTCCTCATAAGAACTGCAGGGCATCAGCACCACCCTGCTTTGCATCTGCCCCTCGACAATCTGCTTTTCCATCTCCGCTATCCTTTCCCGTCCCAAACCGTACTGAACCTACAAATTTCATTTTAAATCAGGCAATTGCGAAACTCAACAATTCATTGAATATCCTGACAATACTTCCGAAGCCCTCTGCGCCGCGGAAGCAAGACCTGAGAAGGCAGGAGGATTTCTGAAAAACTATCCGTTGAAATTTCCCCTCCGATTTGCTACAATCTACTAAGCGTTTGCGAAATTCAGCAATTCATTGAATATTCCAGCCACTTCGTGTTTCGCAAACATCCGGCTGCAATCTACTATACTGCCTGTGATCCGACATTCCGGAGCACTGCCCGGAAGCGTTCTTTTTCATACCCATAAAAGGAGTCTTTCCCATGAATCGGACCGTCAACCTGCTGGAGGGAAAAATCTTTCCCGCCCTCGCCTCCCTGTCGCTTCCCATCATGCTCACCTCGCTGGTGCAGATGGCTTACAATTTGACCGACATGATCTGGATCGGCCGCTTAAGCGCCGGAGCCGTGGCCGCCGTAGGCGCCTCCGGCATGTTCTCCTGGCTCTCCCTGGGACTCGGCCTCATCGCCAGCACCGGAGGGCAGATCCTCGTCGCCCAGAAGCTTGGGGCGGGCGACCGGGAGGAAGCCGTCTCCTACGCCCGCATTTCCATTCAGACAGGCGTTTTCCTTTCCCTCTTATTCGGCCTTCTCTGCGTCCTTTTAAACCGTCCGCTGATCGGATTTTTCCGGCTGAATTCCGCCTCCGTCGTGGCGGACGCCAGAGTTTATCTGATCATCACCTGCGGCCTCGTGATCTTTCCCATCCTGAATCAGATCCTCACCAGGCTTTTAACCGCCATGGGAAACAGCCGGACCCCTTTTCTGGCAAATGCCGCCGGCATGGTCTTAAACATCCTTCTGGACCCGCTTCTTATTTTCGGCGCCGGTCCCGTGCCCGCCATGGGCGTGGCCGGAGCGGCTGCCGCCACCGTCGGCGCCCAGACTTTCGTGTTTCTCTTATTCT
>CATJIW010000252.1 GCA_949740745.1 uncultured Lachnospiraceae bacterium
AAGGCCTCCGGCCCCAGAGCCTTGATAAATTCGTCCGGATCCTTATAGGGCTTCAGACTCAGGACCTTCGCCGAAATACCTGCCTCCTTCAGGATCGGAATGGCCCTGAGAGCCGCCTTCACCCCGGCCCCGTCGCTGTCGTAGGTCAGGACCGCCTGCTCTGCGTAACGGCGGAGCAGATTTGCGTGGCCGGGCGTAAACGCCGTCCCAAGAGAAGCCACCGCATTGGTAAAGCCTGCCTGGTGCATGGAGATCACGTCCATGTACCCCTCACAGAGCAGGACATAAGGCTTTCTGGCCGTCCTGGCATAATTGAGCCCGTAGAGATTCCGGCTCTTGTCGAAAACCTTTGTCTCCGGAGAATTCAGATATTTGGGCTCCCCATCCCCCATGACCCGGCCGCCGAAGCCGATAATCTTCCCGTTCACGTCCATGATGGGAAACATGACCCGGTTCCAGAACCGGTCGTGAGCGCCCCGCTCCTCGATCTTTACCAGGCCGCTCTCCTTCAAAAGATCGTCCGGAAAGCCCTTCTTCTTAAGATACCGGTAAAGATCGTCGCTGTACATATTGGAAAAACCAAGCCCAAACCGTCTGACCGTCTCGTCCGAAAGGCCCCGGCCCCTCAGATACTCATAAGCCCGCCCTCCGTTCGGCCCCTTAAGCTGGTAATAAAAATACCGCCCGGCCTCCTTATTGACCTCCAGGATCCTGGCCCGAAGGTCCGCCTGCTTTCTCGCCTCGGCGCTCTCCTCTCCCTTAGGAAGCTCCACCCCGGCCCGCTCCGCCAGGGTCTCCAGGGCTTCCCGGAAGGTGTAGTTCTCATATTCCATCAAAAAGGTGATCGCATTCCCCCCGGCCCCGCACCCAAAGCAGTAATACATCTGTTTTCCCGGCGTCACCGAAAAAGAAGGCGTTTTTTCATTATGAAAAGGACAGAGCCCGAAATACGTGCCGCCCTTTTTCTGCAGTTTTACATAGGAAGAGATCAGATCCACGATATCGCTTCTGGCCCGGACCTCCTCCACCAGTTCATCCGGATAATACATAGTTCCCTCCGTCAGCTTTTCCACGCCTTCGGCACAAACAAGTCCGTAAAGGTGTCAATGGCATAGCCGTCGCTCATTCCGGCGATATAATCACAGACCACCCGTTCCTCCGGCTCCCCCTGCTCCATCAGGCACCGATACTCCTCCGGGAGCTCCTCCGTATGCTTCCGGTAATAGCCAAACAGGGCAATCAGAAGACCCTTCGCCTTCGGGTCCTCTTCCTTGGAGACGCTGTTGGTATAGACATGCTCAAACATAAAGCTTCGAAGCTTCCCCATGGCCTCCTCCACCTCCGGAGACATGCAGATTTCCGGCTTTCCCACGCTCTCACCGATGATATTGTGGATAATGGTATTCAGCCGCTCTCTTACGGTATGCCCCAAAACGTCCGTATATTCCGCCGGAAGCTCCTGTTCCGTAAGGATACCCGCCCGGATGGCGTCGTCGATGTCATGGTTTATGTAGGCGATCTTGTCGGAAAGGCGCACCACCTTCCCCTCCAGCGTCGAAGGATTTCCGGACATCCGGTGGTTCAGGATTCCGTCCCTCACCTCCCAGGTCAGGTTAAGGCCCGCCCCGTTTTTC
>CATJIW010000253.1 GCA_949740745.1 uncultured Lachnospiraceae bacterium
TGATATTTGCCAATTGGTACACCTCCAAATCAAATAAAATAGTTGGTTTTTATCTGGTTTGCATTAAAGCCGGACACGGACAGTCTAATGTAAACATACTGCTTTAGTCTAACCCAAAAACATGCGGCTGTCAATAGAGAAATTCACTTTTTCCGCAGGATCGGGAAAGCCCTTATGCAATCTGCGCCATCCGTCTCCGATTTCTGTCTCCCCTGTGGAAAACGCCCCCTGTAAAGCCGGTCTGACGGCCTTACGGGGGGCTCTCTTCCCTGTATTTAGTTTCCGGTCTTATTTCTCAAAAATGATCTTTGCGCCGCTCTCTTCCATCGAGATCTTGCCGTCCTTGTACTCTGCTTTTGCATCAGAGCCGTCTACGGTCAGAGTCAGGGTAGAGCCGCTGTATTTCCATTCTCCGTCTGCCTGCTGTCCCATCAGGTCCATGCTGAACTTGCCGTCGCTCTTGATATCCAGCTCCATCTTCATGTCGCTCATGCCCATCTGCTCCAGGTATTCATCTACCTTCACATTGACGCCCATGGCTTCAACCTCGGTTGCCTTCCAGGTGCCGACTACGGGAGAATCCTCCTTCTTTCCGCCGCATCCTGCCAGGGCCAGAACCGTCATGACCACAGCAAGCATAAGTACCACTACACGCTTCTTCATTTCACGTCCTCCATTTGACTAAAATATTTGGGTATGAAACCCACAAAAACTAATGTAGCACTTTTCCTGCGGAAATGCAAGAGGAATCTTGAAAAATATCTTTATATTATGCCCGATTTTATCGTTTTTTATTCCTTCCTGTCCTAAATTTTCCCGGCCAGGAGCTCATGTAACGGCTTCCTCACTTTTTTTCTCGTAAGCTCCATCAGATTGAGCCTGGTAAAGCCCAGAAGATTGACCTTCACCGGGTCGTCTGCAAGGGCGGCGGCAAAAGCTTTCAGAAGCTGCTCCCTGTGAGCCTCCTCCTCCATGTCGATGAAGTCCACGATGATGATCCCGGACAGGTTCCGAAGCCTTAACTGAACGGCAATCTCCTCCGCCGCCTCCAGATTGATCCTAAAAAAGGTTTCCTCCAACCGCTTTTTTCCGTCAAACTTCCCGGTATTGACGTCGATGGACACCAACGCCTCCGTGGGCTGGAGGACCAGCGACCCGCCGGACTTCAGCCAGACCTTTTCCGAGAGGGCCCTGGAAAGAGCCGTCTCCAGGCTGTACAGCTTGGAAAGCGGATAGGAATCCCCGTAAAGCCGGAGGGCAGGGAGCGGACAGGCTTCGTTCCGGGCCTTAAGGGCCGCCGCTTTTTTTGCCGCCAGGCCATAGACGGCTTCATCGTCGGTGACCACCTCCGAAAGGCTCTCCGTCCGGTTATTGAAAATTTCCGAGAGGAAGGCCGGCTCCGGCTCATAAAGGAGCGTCCCAGCCGTCCGCGTCTCCCAGAGGCCAAGCAGCCGGGAAGCCTTCCCGGCCAGCTCCGAAAGCTCCGAAAGAAGCACCTCCTCCGGCGCCGTCCCCCCGTTGGTCCGCACAATTAACCCGAAGGGAAACGATGCCCCCGCCCCTTCCGCAGCCCCGGAAAGAAGCTCCTTAAGGGCCTGCTTCCTTGCCCCGTCCCTGATTTTGGAGGAAAAGCAGATTCCCGTCTTCCCGGCCATAAGCACCAGATACTGCCCGGTGAAGGTCAGGCAGGTGGTTGCCATGGGGGCCTTCGTCTTGACGGCGTCCTTCCCGATCTGGAACAGAAGGCTGTCTCCTTCCCTGAGAGCCCTCCCCTCCCTTCCCGGAAGAGGATGCTTTTCCCAGTCCTCCAGAGGATAGAAGCACATTCTCCCCTGCCCGAATTCCACGAAGGCGGCCCGGATGTTTTTCACAATGCGGCTTACCCGCCCCACGTAGATCCGGCCCACCAGGGACTTCTCCTCCTCCGGCTCCAAAAAAAGTCCCGTGATTCGGCCATTTTCCTCCTCGGCCGCAAGAAGGGAGCCGTAAAGGTTCGTGACAATGACGCGTCTCATGGCAGCTCCTCCCCGAAAGCAGAAAGGGGAACCAGGCGGCCGTCCTCTGCTTCCCCCTCCCTGGCATAAAGCTCCAGGCGGCAGATGTCAATGCGGCAGGGCTCATATTCCTTCCCCGCATGCCGGAACCAGGCTTCCAAAAGCAGCTCCGGCTTTAAATTGTCGGCGCTTCCCGACGCCAGCTTCACGAAAA
>CATJIW010000254.1 GCA_949740745.1 uncultured Lachnospiraceae bacterium
CTTTCGTGACCGTAAACTGCTTTCCCATATAAGCGTCCTTCACCCCGGCTCCCGAAGAAGCGCCTGTTCCGTATCTGGCCGCAGGAGCCGTCCAGGGCCGGTAGGGCTTCTGCTCCCGACCGGATCCGGGCTCCTGCCCTGAGCCGGACCTTTCAGGCGTCCTTTCCTGCCGTTTCGCCCCCGAAAAGCTGTTCCCCGAAAGCTCAAACACATCCTCCAGGCGTCCGCACTCCGGCCTGCGCCCCCAATCCGGAGCCTCGCCGTCCCGCCGGCCGAAGGAAAACACAGAGGACGCCTCCTCTCTTCGCAGATATTCCGGGGGGATCTCCTTAATAAACCGGGACGGAACGCCGAACCGGTTCTCTCCCCTCACCATCCGCTGTCTTGCACAGGTGAGCACCAGCCGGTCCATCGCCCTGGTGATCCCCACATAGCAGAGCCGCCGCTCTTCCTCCAACTCCTCCGGCTCCCCGGAGCTGATGGACACGATGCCGGGAAACAGTCCCTCTTCCATGCCGGTCAGATAAACCTGAGGAAATTCCAGCCCTTTGGCGCTGTGAAGGGTCATAAGCGTCACCCGGTTTTCCGAGTCCTCCATGGAATCCACGTCGGCAACCAGAGCCACCTCCTCCAGGAAACCGCTTAACCCCGGTTTTTCTTCACTGTCCGCCAGGCTTTCCTCATAGGCCACGGCCTTGTTCTTCAATTCCTCGATATTCTCAAGCCTGGTCTCCGCCTCCACCGTATCCTCCTGCTCCAGTTCCTCCCGGTATCCGGTATCCTCCAGAATATCGTCGATCAGGTCTGCGATGGAATAATAAGCAAGCCTGCTTTTCAGAACTTGGATCTGGTCCACGAAGGACCGGATCCTTCCCGCGGCCCGCCCGATGCCGGGAACCCGGTCTGTCAGGGAACAGGCTTCATAAAAGCTCTTCCCGTTGGCTTCCGCATAGGTCATCAGCTTCCCGACGCTGGCCGCCCCGATCCCCCGCTTCGGCACGTTGATGATCCGCTGGACCGCCAGGTCGTCGAGCCCTCCGTCAATGGTCTTCAGATAACAGAGGATGTCCTTGATCTCCTTCCTCTGGTAAAAGTTGACGCCGCCCACCAGCCGGTAGGGAATCCCTCTGTTTACGCATTTTTCTTCCAGGAGCCGGGACTGAGCGTTGGTTCGGTAAAGCATGGCGAAATCTGCATACCTTGCGCCGCTTTGGACCTGCCTCTCAATATCCGCCGCCACGGCGTCCGCCTCTTCGTATGCACTGTCGTACGGACGGAAAAAGACGGGATCTCCTGCCTCCCTTTCCGTCCAGAGGGTTTTATCCTTACGGCCCGCATTGTTCCGGATCACGCTGTTGGCCGCATGCAGGATATTTCCCGCAGAGCGGTAATTCTGCTCCAGGCGGATGACTCTGGCCTCCGGAAACGCCCGCTCAAAGCCCAGGATATTCTGGATATTGGCCCCCCGGAAGCTGTAAATAGACTGGTCATCGTCTCCAACCACACACAGATTCTTATATTTGGAGGCCAAAAGCGCAACCAGACAAAACTGAGCCGTATTGGTGTCCTGATATTCATCCACCATAATATAGCGGAACCTCTCCTGATAATAATCCAGTACCTCCGGATTTGTCCGGAAAAGCTCCACCGTCTTCATGATCAGATCGTCAAAATCCAGCGCATCGTTCTTTTTCAGCTGCGCCTGATACTCCCGGTATGCCTCCGCCGCCTTCCTCCTGGAAAAATCCCAGTCCGACCGGGCGGCAAAGTCCTCAGGGGTAATCAGTTCGTCCTTGCAGGAAGAGACGATGGATAAAAGGGCCCGTTCTTTATACTGCTTCGGGTCAAAATTCAGTTTTTTTATAACCTGGCGCATCAGCGTTTTCTGATCGTCGCCGTCGTAAATCGTAAAATTTGTCGTGTATCCCAGGCATTCGATGTGGCGCCTTAATATGCGGACACAGGTGGAATGGAACGTGGATACCCATACGCTGGACGCCCCGTATTCCACCATCTGGTCCACCCGGTCCCGCATTTCTCCTGCCGCCTTGTTGGTAAAGGTGATCGCCAGGATATTCCAGGGATTCACCTGGCACTCCTCGATCAGATATGCGATCCTGTGGGTCAGCGCCCTGGTCTTTCCCGATCCGGCTCCCGCCAGCACCAGAAGCGGCCCCTCCGTCGTCTCCACGGCCTCTCTCTGCATAGGATTTAATGCATTGTAATCATTCATTTATGTATCCCCGGCACATGGCCTTACGCCTCCGTATCCATCCGGAACAAACCTTCTCAAAGCTTCTGACCGCAGTTGGGACAAAAATTGGCCCCGTTGGCCTTTGTCCCGCAGTTGGGACAGAAATTCGGCTTCCGGCCGCCTGACATGCCCGTCTCCGGTCCGGCCGGCTGCTCCATGGAGCCGGTCCGGCTCATCTGATCCGCCATCTGCCGTCCCATCATCATTCCCATCTGCATCCCCGCCATATCCACAGCCATGCGCCCGCCTGCGCCTCCTCCTGCCATGGCGTCCGTCATGGCCATCTGCTGATAACGGCCCAGGTCTCCCACCATGCTCTGAGAAGCAGCCTTCGTGATCATTTTCTGCACCTCTTCCGGATAGGAGACGCTCTGAATGGAAAATCCGGTAACGGCAATGCCGAGCCTGCGCATCTCCATGTCCAGATCCGTGCAGATGCCCCGCCCGATCTCCGAAGCATTGGCCTGAAGGTTGAACAGGTCCTTTCCCTCTCTGGAAATCCACTTCATCAGCAAAGGGTCAAGCCCCGCAAGCACCCGCTCCTTCACATCGTCCACCGTATAGCGTTCCCGGACGCCCGCCACCCTGTCAATAAGGGCCATATGGTCAAAAACCCGGCATGCAAAGGTACCGAAGGCCCGGAGGGGAAGTCCGCCGGGAAGCCCCGGCGCCGGAAGGTTCACCGCATTTTTCGTACCCCATTTTACCGTAAATTCCTTCGTATTAATAAACAGCACTTCGGCCCGGATCCCGCTGTTAAATCCAAACTTAAAGCCCTTCAAAGTAGAAAGGAAAGGAATGATATCCGACTCGATATCAAAGCTTCCCTCATCCCGGAATACCCCCTCTACTTTTCCGTTATACATAAAAATGGCATCCTGGCCGGGACGGATCACCAGGCGGCTCCCCTTTTTGATTTCGTCATTCTTCCATTTCCAGAAAATAATGTCGTCCCGGTATTCCTGCCATTCCACCACATTGGCCATCTGGCCTCCGAAAAGTCCCATACTCTGCTCCTTTTACTTACCGAGCTTTGCCTTAAGCGCCGCCAGCTCATCCTCCACTGCAGATGAAGGAGCCGAATCATATTTGCTCTTAAGGGCGTCCATGTCCGAATTTCCCGGCTGTCTGTTAAGCTCCGCCATGGCATTGGCCTCATCCAACATCTTGTTGGCCTTTTCCTCCATACGGTCGAAAGCGCTCAGATTACTCTTCGCCCCGTCCACGCTGGCGCCGATCTTGTTTAATTTCTCCTGAGTCTTCGCAACCCTGACCTTAGCCTTAATGGCATCGCGTCTCGTATTAAGCTGCGCAATGTCAGAACAAAGCTTATCGTGCATCTGCTTCATCTTGGCCGCATTCTCCGCAGCCAGGTCGTAAGACTGCTTAAGCGCCTCTTTCCTGGAAGCAAGAACCCCTTTCTGTGCCAGGAACTGCTTCGCATCCTCGTCATTGCCTGCCAGAATTGCCTTTTCCGCATATTGCTGCATTTTGTCGATCTCGGCGCTGCACTCGTCAAGCTCCCGCCTGCATCTCGTCTCATCCGCCATGACAGAAGCCGTCTCCGCCTTCACCTTTCCCAGATCACTCTCCAGGTTCCTCATGTACTGATCGATCATCTTCTCAGGATCCTCTGCCTTGTCTAAAAGCGCATTGATGTTAGACGACATGATATCCTTAAATCTCTGAATGATTCCCATGATAAATACCTCCTTGCCAAGGTCATTTTTTTCATTATAAGCCATTTGGGCACTGATGTCAAAACCGTTCTTTAAACCAGGAACCGTACCTTCTGTTCCACGCAGCGCACGGAAATGTCCGTCTGTCTTCCGCAGATCTCCCCGTCCACGTGAACGAGAAGGGGCCTCTCCGTATGAAGGGACGCCTCCCTGCAGGAATAAGTGCGCACTCCCTTCAGCCTGCCGTGCTTTCCGGCCAGAGACGCCGCCAAAAGGACCGCAAGCCGCAGCCTGGACACGCCGGACACCACGCACAGGTCCAGATATCCGTCCGCCGGATCTGCCTTCGCCGCAAATCGGAAGCCTCCGCCCTCGCATTTCTGGATATGAGAGGAAATAAACCGGATCTGTTTCAGATTAACCTTCTTTACCCCGTCCAGAGTCAGGCATCCGTCAGAGCCCTTGCAAAGGACGATCTGTTTGATGCCGATGACCAGATACACCAGCTTCCCCATATGGAACCGGTTAAAAAACTTTTTCAGCCGGGTGGAAAACAGATTCTGGCATACCTCTGCGTCATATCCGCTCCCACTGCTCACGAGAAACCGACGGTGGGCAGGCCGTCCGTCCGTATAGGAAAGAATCCCGTAATCGATGGGGCGGACCCTCTGGGACCGGAGAAGACACTGCAGTGCTTTCTCCGAATTCCTGGAAAGCCCCATGCTTCTGGAAAAATCATTACCGGAGCCGGAGGGGATATATCCAAGAGTCACGGGCGCCGACATGGAAACCCCGTTCAACACCTCGTTGAGCGTGCCGTCACCGCCAAGAATCACAAGGACCTTCGGCGCCTCGTCCGGATGACGGGACGAGGTAAGGGCCGCTGCCAGCCGGGTGGCATGTCCCGGATACTCCGTCATATGAGCCTCATAAGAAACCTGATCCCTCTCAAGCCGCTCCCGGATCTGCTTCCAGACTTCACTGCCCTTCCCCGAACGAGAATGGGGATTTATGATAAAGTAATACATACTGTTTCCTCCTGCCGGTATGATACCGTCATTGTACCACAGAACCCCCCGCAGATACAAAGAAAAATTTTCTAAACAAAAATCGTAGGAAAAGTCTTGACAATTGACACAATACAGGGTATACTACCTAAGCAGTCGAAAAAACTGGATAAAATCTTGAATAACAGTTCAGGGGTCTTAGCTCAGCTGGGAGAGCATCTGCCTTACAAGCAGAGGGTCACAGGTTCGAGCCCTGTAGGCC
>CATJIW010000255.1 GCA_949740745.1 uncultured Lachnospiraceae bacterium
AGCTCCAGGTGCGTACCAATGCGGATACGCCTGTGGATACGGAAAATGCCGTGAAGCTGGGTGCCGAGGGAATCGGCCTGTGCCGGACGGAGCATATGTTCTTTGAGCCCGACCGGATTCCGAAGATCCGCAAGATGATTCTTTCCGATACGGTGGAAGCGAGAGAGGCAGCGCTTAACGAGCTGATCCCCTTCCAGAAGGAGGATTTCAAGGCCATGTACAAGGCTCTCAAGGGCCGTCCCATGACCGTGCGTTATCTGGATCCGCCGCTTCATGAGTTCATCCCTACCGATCCCGAGGATATCCGGGCGCTGGCGGAGGATATGGGCCTGACGGCAGAGCAGGTACAGGAGAAGTGTGACGAGCTCCATGAGTTCAATCCGATGATGGGCCACCGCGGATGCCGTCTGGCCGTGACTTATCCGGAGATCGCCAAGATGCAGACCAGGGCCATCATCGAGGCCGCCATCGAGGTCAAGGAAGAGATGGGCTACGACATCGTTCCTGAGATGATGATTCCTCTTGTAGGCGAAAAGAAAGAATTGAAATATGTGAAGGGCGTGGTCATCGCCACGGCTGAGGAAGTTATGAAGGAGAAAGGCGCTTACATCAACTACCATGTGGGCACCATGATCGAGATTCCGCGTGCCGCCCTGACGGCAGACCAGATTGCCGAGGAAGCAGAGTTCTTCTCCTTCGGTACCAACGATCTGACCCAGATGACCTTCGGCTTCTCACGGGATGATGCCGGAAAGTTCCTGCCGTCCTATTATGAGAACAAGATTTACGAGTCTGATCCCTTTGCGAAGCTGGATCAGGAGGGCGTGGGCCAGCTGGTCGCCATGGCTTCCGAGAAAGGCCGTTTGGCCAATCCGAATCTTAAGATCGGCATCTGCGGCGAGCACGGCGGCGATCCCAGCTCCGTGGAATTCTGCCATAAGATCGGCCTGAATTACGTGTCCTGTTCTCCGTTCCGCGTGCCGATTGCAAGACTGGCTGCGGCTCAGGCAGCATTAAACAACAAGTAATGCACCGTGAGGTGGTTTTTTGCAAAATGATTTTTTCTCACTGCAAAACGTAATTTTTGCTGAAGCGGAACTAAAAAATCAATAGAGATTAACTAAAACGAGGACCTTGAGAGATTACCCTTTCAAGGTTCTCCTCCTCTCTGTATCC
>CATJIW010000256.1 GCA_949740745.1 uncultured Lachnospiraceae bacterium
CGCCGTGATCCCGGTGAGAGGCTGGAACCAGTGGGTGTAATGGGTCGCCCCCAGCTCCACGGCCCAGTCCTTCATGGCCTTGGCCACCACGTCGGCCGTTGCGGGAGAAAGCTCCCCGCCATGCTCGATGACGTTTTTCACCTCCGCATACACTTTTTTGGGCAGACGCTCCTTCATCTTGCCCATGGTAAAGACATTTTCGTTAAAAATCGCTTCCACGTTTACTGCCTTTTCGCACATAAATTTCCTCCACACTTTCCTCGGACCTGATAATTCCTGTGAAACACGATCTCCCGAAGGGCCTTAATCATACCGGGATCAGCGTTTCCGATACGATAAAGAAAGAGAAGGCGTCCATGACGGAACGCCTTCGTTCGGTTATCAAGTCAATATTTCGGAGCCCGGCTCCGTCCACAGTCCGACGTCACGCATCGCCGATGCGCTTCACCGGATACTTCGTAGTATACGATACCTCATTTTTTTTCGAAATGCAAGCACTTTTTTTGCATACATGCCCCTCTTCCGCTTAATTTTCTAAACGTTTGGCCTGAACCACCAGCCGGTCCACATTTTTATTGACGCAGGTGGACAGGGTAATGATCTTGTCCCCGGCCTCCACCGTGACTCCCGTATTGTGAAGAGAGCGCTCCTGCATGCGGGCCACGTAATCCAAAAACTGGGCATCATCCCCGAATTCCAGGGTGTAGGTATCGCTGTCGGGAGAGACCACCGTCACCGCAAAGATCTCATAGGTATAAAAGCCGGTTTTCGTATTGACCCTGAAGGTCCTGTGTCCCTCGTAAAATTCATCCTCCCGGTAGTTTTTAAGCCCTGCGAACATGGAGCCGTTCTTCATATTGTGCCCGTAGACGATGACGTTCTTTCCCTCCATCCCCTCCGGAATGTTGCTGTCCACGAACAGGGTCCCTGCCGCATTCTCCGTTCCTTCAAAGGTATGGGACAGATAATAATCGTTGTCGGTAAACTGGACGATGGGATAATCGATCTGGGTATCCTGGATCGTGATCCATCCCACATAGTCCTCGTTCTCCTGGCGCATCAGCGCATCCAGCTCTTCCCAGGGGAAAGGCCCCGTCTCCTTCTGCTCCCCGTCCGCTCCCGTCCCGGCGCCCTGTGCCAAACCGCCTTCCGCCTCCGACAGGATCCTGGCCGCCTCCCCGGCCAGCTTCTCGTATTCGTCGCTTCCTTTTTTATACTCAAGGTAAATCTTTAAAAGCTGATATCCGGAAAAAAGAAAAACTGCCAGCGCAATGACAAAAATCACCGCCTGGATCCTTCTCGCCCGCTTTTTCTTCGTCCATTTCGTCGTCATATCCTCCGCCCCTCCTGTATCATTCTCCCGAGCCTCCGTGTTTTGCAGCCTCCCGGAAAACCCGGAAAAAATATGGAAGCACAGGCGCCCCCCCTCTTGATATTTTTCTTTTTTTCAACTATGATAAAAGAAATATTTTACCCAGAGAAAGGTTCACTCTATGATTATACGAAATATGTCCGCCGATGACAAGGATAACTTTTTATCCATGTCGGAGATTTTTTACGGCTCCGAGGCGGCCCTCCATGACTTTGACTCTGCCGCCCAGGAGCGGAATTTTGAAGCCTCCTTAAGCGGTGCGCTTCCTGTCCGCTGTCTGATGCTTGAGGAAGCAGACGGGACCATCCTCGGCTACGCCGTCGTCTGCCGCTCCTGGAGCAGCGAGCTTGGCGGCCCCATGATCCTGGCAGAAGAGCTGTATCTGAAGCCGGAAGCAAGAGGACGGGGCCTTGCCGGCGAATATTTCCGATGGCTTTTTCAGGAATACGAGGGACAGGCGGCGGGCTTCCGCCTGGAGGTGGCACCGGCAAACGCACGGGTCACGGAGCTCTATAAGAAACAAGGTTTTGAACCGTTAGAATACATTCAGATGATCAAAGTTCTGTAAACCCATTCCGTTTTCCTATTTTATGACGAGGAGGAAGCATTATGCGAAAAACAAAAATTATCTGCCCCATGGGACCTGCGGTGGACACGGACGACGCCATCCGCTCCCTGATCGGCGGCGGCATGGACTGTGCCCGCTTTAATTTTTCCCACGGCTCCCACGAAGAGCAGAAGGTACGCATGGACCGGGTAAAGCGGATCAGTGCCGAAGCCGGCAGGCCTATCGCCCTTCTTCTGGATACCAAGGGGCCGGAGATCCGGATCCGGGATTTTGAAAACGGCCCCGTTACTTTGGAGGCGGGACAAAGCTTTACCCTGTCCGCTTCCGGAGAGAACGGCAGCGAGGAAGGGATCGGCCTCACCTTCTCCGGCCTCGCCTCCTGCGTGACCATCGGCACCCGGATCCTCATCGACGACGGAAAGCTCGCCATGTTCGTGGAACGGATCGACGGCTCCGACGTGGTCTGCCGGGTGATCAACGGCGGCACCATCAGCAACCGGAAGAGCATTAATATCCCCAATCTGGAGATCCCCATGTCCTATATCAGCGAAACGGACAAAAGCGACATCCTCTTCGGGATCGAACAGGACGTGGATTTTGTGGCCGCTTC
>CATJIW010000257.1 GCA_949740745.1 uncultured Lachnospiraceae bacterium
AGACAGTCTCCCGGCTTCAGCTCCCCAAGAATTTCCCGGAAAACACTGTGACGGATCTTCCCCGTGCTTTTATCAAGCATCAACAGCCTGGAGGCGCTCCGGTCCTCCAAAGGGTCCTGGGCAATCAGCTCTTCCGGCAGCTCATAGTTAAAATCTTTCACATCCATCGCTTTCTCCCGTGTCTTTCTCCTTATTCTTTCCTGCCAAAAAGGAGCGCAGAACACGCTCCTTTTCCTGGTTTCATAACCTTTTCTTATCCGGAAGCCGGTCTGCTTTAAAAGCCTTCCGCCCAGCCCTTCCGTCTTATTCCTCTTCCGAAGGGTCCGCAGTTGTCAGGAAGCCTGCGCCGATGTAGCAGGTCTCGCCCTCATAAACCACGCGGCTCCATTCATCGTTGTAGCCTGTCCGCTTCAGAGATTCTCCTTCCAGAAGCGTTCCGACGACCTCGGCCCCGTCTTCCGGGGATTTGCGGATCCGGACGCTCTCCTTTGCATATACCATCTCGTCCACTTCCGTAAAGCCATCTTCCTCGCCGGGCTCCGTCATGGTCAGGAAGCCTGCGGCTATGTAGCAGGTCTCTCCGCCAAATTCCACGCGGCTCCAGCCATCGTTATAGCCGGTCCGGTGAATGGATTCACCGGCCTGGATCGTTCCCGCCACCTCTGCGTCAGCCTGGGGCGCTTTCCGGATGTTTACGCCTTCCTTGGCATAAACCGTTTCGTCCACGTCTGTAAAAGAACTGTTGTCCGCAGAGGGTGCTTCTGTCTCCGCAGGCGCTTCCGTGGGCGCTTCTGTTTCTCCCTCGGAGGGCGCCTGAGTCTCTTCAGGCTGTGCTTCTCCCTCGATCGGACCGCTTCCGTACAGCTTGCTGACCAGCGCATTCAACGCCTCGTCAGCCGCCATCGCTTCCGTCAGCCTGACATCCACGTCGCTCATAAGGGCCTTGACGTCCTCTCTGGCATTGATCGCTTCCATATGAGAAACAACGGTACTGTCCATTCCGTTTTCCTGATTGAAGATATACAGGCCGCCCTCGCCGTTTGTACAGACATAGAGACGGATCAGACAGGGAGCCGGCGTTTCCACATTGAGGAACTTCATATCATATGACACATAGACCACGTAGGTTCCGTCTGTCACGCCGTTCAAGGTATAACAGGAAATATTCTGGTAGCCTTCCACAAATTCCCGTTCTGCCTGCAGCTGCTCCAAAGAGATCGAATCCGTCGAATCTACCAGTGCGGAAAGAGCCTCCACGTCACAGTTCTGAACTGCCGTAAAATAAGCGCTCACCAACGTGCTTACGGCCTGATTGGTATCCTTTTCCAAAGACCCTCCCGGAAGAGCCGGCGCCTGGGTTTCCGCCTCGCTCTCCGTAGCTGCGGGCACACTGCTCTCCGGCTCCGCCGGATCCTTTTTCATCTTCCCCGCCACAATAATCACGACTACAACCAGAATAATGGCCGCCAGCGCCGCAATGATATACTTCCCATACAGACGAAGAAAATCGGAAAAGGTCTCGTCCTCTCTCTTTTTCCCGAGAACTCCCTCCTCCTTTTTCTCCTTATCATTATCCGGCTTCTCCTGCCTGGATTTCAGTTCATCCATTCAAAAACCTCCTTTTTTTCTCTCAGACAACGCCGTGCCGTTTTATGCACATGTACATGATAACAAAAACGTAAAAAAAAATCAACAAAAAAGAAACATCCTCATATTTTTTTAAGTTTTTTTCATTTTTCTCTTGCTCTTCTTCCAAAAATGAGGTACAATAGTCTTCGTTGGACTTGTACATGCACCTGTAGCTCAGTGGATAGAGCAGTGGCCTCCGGAGCCACGTGCGGTGGTTCGATTCCACTCAGGTGCAGTCCTTCTTTTTTCTTTCAGCCATTCGGCGCTTTTTCCCGTGTATTGTTTGATTTTCATCAGTTTCATTTCTGAACTTTATTTCAATTCTATTCTGGAGGTATGTCTATGAATTATTCTGAATTTTTATCCCAAATCTGCCGCAAGATGAAAAAACAATATCCGGACGCTTCCGTTTCCATTCGTCCGGTTTTAAAAAATAACAACAGGCGCCTCGACGGGCTGCTGATCCTGCAGCCAGGTGAAAATATCGCGCCTGCCATCTATCTCAATCCCTATTACGCCGGCTACCGGCAGGGAACCCCTTTGAAAAATATCCTGGAAGAACTGACATCCCTTTATGAAACGCACCGATGCCCTTCTTTGTTCGACCTTTCCCTGTTCCGGGATTTTAACCATGTACAGGACAGGATTTCCTTCCGTCTCATTAACCGCTCCTCCAATCCGGATCTTCTTTCAGACATTCCCTTCATCCCCTTTCTTGACCTGGCCGTCGTATTCTTTGTTACCCTGGAGGACGATCTGCTCGGCTCCTCCACCGTCCTGATCCACAACAGCCATCTGGCACTCTGGAACGTCACTGCGGAAACGCTTTTTTCATTAGCCAGAGCCAACGCGCAGACCCTGTCCGGCTGCGAGGTCATACCCATAGAGCGCCTGATTTGCTCCGGTCCGGAGCAAGAAACGGTTCCCTCTCCTTATCCCGGCCAAATTTTTGTTCTGAGTAACAGAACCCGCATTTTCGGCGCCTCCTGCATGCTCTACGAAGACGTCCTGGCCTCTTTTTCCGATACGCTTCAGGATGATTTTTATGTGCTGCCCAGTTCCATCCACGAGGTCCTTCTTCTTCCGATGAAAAACAGTCCCCCGGTCAAATCACTTTTAGAAATGGTACGGGACATCAACCGGACCGAAGTGGCGCCTGAAGACGTGCTTTCTGATCATATTTATCTCTACCGGGCCAAAGAACGCCGCCTGGGCATCGTCCTTTTAGCCGGATAACAGACTATTGCCGGACTGCCGCATAGCGGTCATGGGGCATGTCCACCCCCCGGTAATGCTTCACCCAATGGTCCTTTAAAACCATCCCGTTTCTGACAGCCACCTTTTTGGACGCCGTATTGGTATCCCGGATAATTGAGCAGACCTCGCCGGCCCCCAGCGTTTCAAAAGCATAATCCATGCAGGCTTTTGCGGCCTCTGTGGCATATCCCTGATGCCAGCACGACCGCCTGAACAAATAACCTGTCTCCAAAACCTCCGTCTCCTTCCATGGCTGCAGAGTAAGCCCGCACTGGCCGATCAGCTCGTCCGTCTCCTTGAGGATCACCGCCCACAGGCCAAAGCCCCATCTGCGGTAACGCATCCTCTGCCTGTCAAGCCATTCCCGCACCTCCTGGTCGTCAAATGCTCCCTCATAGGCATACATGGTTTCTTCGTCCTGCAAGATGGCGCATAACGCCGGAAGATCCGCCTCTTCAAGCTCCCGCAGACGCAGACGCTCCGTTTCCAGTATCCACATTCCCTCTCTCCCTCACATGGGTGTGCCCACTTCGATCAGGTTCCCGGACGGATCATAAAAGCGGATCACCTTCTGCCCCCAGGAATGCTCCATCAGCCGATTCACATACCGGACCGGCTCCGGATACCGCTCCAGCCGCTCCGCAAAAGCCTCGATATCCGGCTCCTCAAAATAAAGCTCCGAGGAATGGTTTTCCGGAACGACTTTTTTCCCGGTGAACTGCTCCCATATCGCCCTATCCTGAAGAACCAGTCCCTCTGTCATAATTACATTCCCGTCCTGGTCAAGAATCACACGGAGCCCGAACAGCTCCTGATAGAAAGCAATGGACCGCTCCAGGTCCTCTGCAACGATCAGCACATTTTTCAGCTTCATTTCCGTCTCCTTGTCAAAGCCCGTTTTTTCAGACCTGTCCCATTTTCGTCCCCTTCTCCGTCACAGATAGTTGACTGTGTAATGGACGAGCCCGTCCCGGTCAAGCTCCATCAAAATATAAGAGGGCCGCCTTCCGTCCTGACGGGGATAAGAAAGGCTTCCCGGATTAATCAGGTCCGCCGGGCCGCTCCGGTCGATGACGGGACGGTGGGTATGGCCGAACATGGCGATCTGCACACCCCGCTCCCTGGCCTCCTCCCGAAGACGCTCCAAAGTAAAGGATACGTTATAATAATGTCCGTGGGTCAAAAGCACCCGGTAAGCGCCGCACACAATCTCCCGCTCCCTGGAAAGCCCGGAAAAAAAGTCGTTGTTTCCCGCAACCATCTCCACCGGACAGCCGGCGATCTCCCGGATATAATCCTCGCTGCCCTCCACGTCCCCCAGATGAACCAGCAGGTCGATCCGGCCGATCTTCGCCAGCACCTTGCACAGATTCCCATTCTGCCTGTGGGTGTCGCTTATCACCAGGATCCTCATCCTCTGTCCCCCAATTTCCTCTTGAGTAATTCCTTCATGGCCCGCAGGGCCTTTCCTCTGTGACTGATTTCGTTTTTCTCCTCCGCCGAAAGCTGGGCCGTCGTAAGCCCCCGCTCCGGCAGATAAAAGATCGGGTCATAGCCGAAGCCGCCCCTCCCGGCCGCCTCATGGCCGATCCGCCCCTCGATGGTTCCCCTGGCCGTGAGTACCTCCCCGTCCGGAAAGGCCGCCGCAATGGCGCAGACAAACCGGGCGCTCCTGGCTTCTCCTTCTGCTCCGGAAAGCCGGTCGATGATCGCTTTGTTTTTCACCTCGTAGGAGGTGTCCTCTCCCATGTAACGGGCCGAATAAATCCCCGGCTCCCCGCCGAGGAAATCCACCTCCAGCCCGGAGTCGTCGGCCAGGACGACGGTTCCCTCAAAGGCCGCCTCTCCCGCCAGGGCTCTCTCTGCGCACAGCCTTTCAATGGCCGACGCCTTGATACGGGCGTTTTCCTCAAAGGCCGCCCCGTCCTCTATAATCTCGGCCGAAATGCCCGCTTCCTTCATGGACAGAACCTCCATGCCGAGATCTGCCAGTATCATGCGGACTTCCTTCATCTTTCCTTCATTGGATGTTGCAAACACTATCCTTCCGTTCATCGTAAGCTCCTATCTTTTTCTGGTGTAGGCCTTCAGACAGATGTTGCTGTCCTGTTCTGTTTCCGCCCTGGTCCACAGACGGCCGTCGGCGCTGATATACCCCTCGCCGTCGCTTAAGTCCACCTGCGCCATGGCTTCGCCGTTTCCCCTGTTCTGATATTCGACGGCTACCGGATGAACGGCCCCCGGAGTCCGGACGAACACTGCGACCGCAAACCGTTTTCCGGCCTCCAGCACTGCCGGCTCCCCAAGCTTCACCGTATAAAATCCTTTTTTCCGGAGCCGCCCGCCGGCCGCCGGCTCCCCAAGCACAAGCCTCCCCGGCTCTCCGTCCTCTTCTGCCACATAAACCTCGTACTCCGTATCCTCGTCGGTGGCATAAAACCCCACGGCCTCCAGCGTCTCATTTCCCTCCGCCCGGTAAACATTGGCAAAATAGGCGCTTTCCTCTCCGTAGCCCAGCTGACCCAGCCATCCGCAAAGATCCGACTGGTAAATGACGTCGTAATTGTCCGGCTCTTCCACCTGTGTATAGACCAGGTTGTGTCTCCCCACGTTGACATCCTCATACGACACGTAAAACAGGCCCCGGTCCCCAAACTGAGATCCCCAGCTGTTCACGCAGAGGAAGGCCCCGTCCTTTTTCGGCCCATAGGTAAAGTTTTCCTTCGAGTAATGGTCGTCCCAGCCGACAATTACAATGTCGTGATTGGAGATTTCCGTCCCGTCATAATAATAGGCAAAGGTTTCTTCGTTATAATACTCCGACTTCTCTCCGTTTTCCAGCTCCATATAAAGAGAGGTCTGGACGCCTCCGTGGAAATAGACGGCCCGCTTGACGGCGTCGTAATCCTTTTCCCCCGGGATCCGGATCTCCTGCACATGCTTCACGGCCTTAAGTCCCTCCGGAGACACGCCGTCCCCGTAAGGGTCGTCCTCCTCACGGACAGGCCCCTGCCAAGCCAGCAGGTAGGCCATGGCCATGGTGTAATCCCCGCCCATGTCCTGGTCCATGCCGAAGCTGTTTTTCAAAGAAATATGATCCTCACTAAAATCCCAGAGCTCCTCCGGAAGCAGGGAGGACTCTAAAGCAAGCATGGTCGCAAAGGCCCAGCAGGTGCCCAGATCTCCCTGGCTCCCTACCCTGGGCAGACGGCCGCCTTCCCGATAATCGAACCGTTCCGGCAGCGGATACGCTTCTTCCGGATCCTCCGCCCCGCCGTCTTCTTCTGTTTCTCCGTCTCCCCCTGCTCCGTCCTTACGGTCCTTCCCTCCGTCCGTTCCCGCCGTTTCTTCTGTTTCCGTTCCGTTTTCCTTCGTTCTTTTTTCTGCCTGCCTTGCCTCTGTCTGCGGGGTCATCGTCCCGACCCCCGGTTCCGTGTCCCTTTTTTCCGTACCAAAATAAGACCAGGGATAGCCGCATGCTGTCATGGTCGTGGACAAAAGGCCGGCCGCAAGCAGCCCGCATATCCATTTATATTTTAATTTCACCTGTATTCTCCAACCCCGGTCCGGCAAAAGGCGCCGTTTTCACACCCCGCCGGGCTCTTCGTGCTCCGGCCGCTTCCGCTTTGGCGGCTTCGGCCCCAGGAACTGATAAAAGTAGGTCTTCATCATTCCGTTATAGATCTTCCTGTTCCGGTCTGCTTTTCGGCCGATGAAGCGTTCCGCCTCTTCATAAGCGGTAATCACGTATTCCGACCAGCAGTCTAATTCCCCAAACCGCTCCCCCAGAGTCCGATACAGGGCGGGAAGGTGCTCCTTGTCCTCCAGCCGTTCCCCATAAGGAGGGTTCGTAATCAAAAATCCGTATTTCTTCGGATGGCTCAAATCCGCCACATCCCGTTTCTGGAAATGGATGAGATGCTCCACGCCTGCAGTTTTTGCATTCTCCCTGGCCGCCCGGATAATCTCTCCGTCTGCGTCGTAGCCCTGAATGTCGGTTTCTACCGTAAGGTCCACTGCCTCCCCCGCCTCGTCAAAGGCGTCCTGCCACTCCCGCTTCGGGATCAGATTTTCCCATGCCTCCGCCCCAAAGGAGCGGTTTAAGCCCGGCGCTATGTTGGCCGCCATCAGGGCCGCCTCTATGGGAAAGGTGCCGCTTCCGCAGAATGGATCCACCAGAATCCTGTCCTTCCTCCAGGGCGTCAAAAGGATCAGCGCCGCCGCCAGGGTCTCCGTAATGGGCGCCCGGCTGGCAAGCTTCCGGTACCCCCGCTTATGCAGGGATTCCCCGCTGGTGTCTAACGCCAAAGTCACCATATCCTTCATCAAAAAAGCCCGGATCGGGTAAGACGCGCCGTCTTCCTCGAACCAGTTTCTGTGATATACCGTCTTCAGCCGTTCCACGACTGCTTTCTTTACCAATGACTGGATGTCGGAGGGGCTGAAAAGCCTGCTCTTGACGGAGGTCGCCTTCGTCACCCAGAAACGGGCAGACGCCGGAAGGTAGTCTTCCCAGGGTAACTCCTTCGTCCGGTCAAACAGTTCCTCAAAGCTGTACGCCGGAAAGCTCCCCACCTTGAGAAGGACTCTTTCCGCCGTCCGAAGGCCGATGTTGGCCCGGCAGACGGCCTCGGCGTCGCCGATAAAGGCCGCCCGTCCGTCCTCCACCTGGCTGATCTCATATCCGAGATCCAGTATTTCTTTTTTCAGTACGGACTCCAGCCCGAAATGGCAGGGGGCGATCAGTTCAAATGTCTTCATCCGGCACTCCTTGTCGTATCAGCCTTTACGGCCAGTCATAGTACCATTCTAAAGCTTTCCGTCCCCTCTGTCAACCCGATAAAAGCCGGCGGACTTCCCAGACGCCCCCTATACGGACCCCTGGCGCTCAAAGCCGCCGACTGCAGCCTTTACATAAAACCCCTTCTTCGCCAGCTCCCGTCCCGCCATCATGGCGGCTCCGCCCCGCTCACAGTAAAGCAGCAGAAGCTTTTTCCTGGGAAGCATCTGCCAGGCGTCTTCCATCAGCCGCTCATAGGGGATATTCCATGCGCCCTCCACATGCCCCTCCTGATACAGTTCCTTATCCCGCAGGTCAATGATGATGCATGTATCGTTATTCCTATATTTTCCAAGCTCCCGAAAAGCGATGGTTTCCAATTCTTCCATAGACTCACCTGTCTCCTGATTTTTTCCGTCCTATGATAAGATATTCGCCCTGTTCGCCTTTTGCCACCGGGAATTTTTATGTAAGGGCGCCCGAAAGGCGCCCGGCTCCTTCAATTTAGAAGCTGCTGTTGTTTTTGGAGCTGTTTTTCTGGCTGTTCTGAGAATTATTCGGGGAGCTGCCGTTGTGGCAGTTCTGAGAATCATCCTTAGAGCTGTTCTTCTGGCTGTTCTTCTGGGAATTCCTCTGGCTGTTCTGAGAGGTTCCGTTCTGAGAGCTGTTGGAGCTGTTCTGAGAATAGTTTTCCTGAGTGTTGGAATAGTTTTTGGTATTCGCCATGATCTTGTCCCTCCTGTCATAATTTGATCTTGCTTCGTTAGTATCCTTCAAGTCCCGGCTTTTTATTCATTTTCCGAAAGAAAAATCTTGACAATTAAATGGCTTCTTACTTATTAATCCCATCTTTGACAGTTGAAAAGTAATAAAACAGACACAAAGCCTATAGTTAGAGGGCACTGAAAAAATCTGATTCTTTGTATTAAATATGCTGCTGCAGAGATTACTGTCAAGGCGGATATTAAGCGGAAGCCTTTTATGCGCCGAATCGAGAAAGCCTGCAGGCTGAGACGCACAAAAAAGAGATGATACAGGCTTCAGCATCCCATGATCATCTCTTTTTGTAATTCTATCTGGTTATCTGCTCTTTTTTGTTCTGATATAAAGTCCGCTTATCACGCTGAACGCTGCCGCCGTCAGCAGTACATACAGCATAATCGGCAGATTATCACCGGTAGGAGGAACGTCCGTTTTATTACCGGTAAATGTCGGCTTGCCAGATCCATTGCCGTTTTCGCCGCCGGAAGAACTGCTGTTTACGCCTTTCCAGCCTATGGCAACCGGAGACAGTCCATATACCTTAAACGTAATGCCTTTCTCCGTTTTTGTTACCGCCGGATATTCCACATCCCCCGCATGGCAGCCATTCATATCAGCCGTAAACATATGGGCTGCCACAAAGTCATGAATGTTTCTTCCTGTTCCGGATGGATAAGGCAGAGTTATCGTTAAACCATCTGTCGGGAAATTGTCCTTAGTCACTTTCTCCCATCCTTTTCCGTCGATATTTACCAGAAGTTCCACATCGTAGATTACCATATTTGTGTCTGCAATTCCGCTGTATTTCTCTTGTAATTTCAGCTTCAGCACTTTCTCGATTTTACCCGTCGTATTCAAATGTTCCATATTCTTTAAAGCATCTGGTACTTTGGAAATGCCGCTTTCTATTTGCAGTTTGAATTCGGTTCCATCCGTAGAATCCAAAATGGAATCATTCACTACATTAATTTTACCTGAAATCTGCGGCAAAGCAACAGGCACAGTATAATTTTCTGTCCCGTCGCCCAGAAGAACAGGTTTGTCCTGCTCACTCTTCCAAAAGAGGTTCACTTTCTGTCGGCCTTCTGCCACTGTCTCGTAGATGCCGGACAGCTTATCCGCCGGACACTCGAACCGGACGGTTTTCAAATCTTTTTCCAAAATGCCTGAGAGCTTCAGTTCACCGTACAGAGTTGCCGCCTTGTCTTTGATGAGATCCAGTCGGTCTGCCGCTTCCAAAGCGCTTACGTCCCATGTAAGTTCCCTTGGCGAGACGGTCAGCGTATATGTGCTTGTGGCTTCCAGATAATCATCCGTCTCAGAAGCTGTGGCTGTGATGACGGCGCTGCCTGTTTTCAGGATTCTGACAGTTCCTGTCTTTGAATCAACAGATGCTACCGAAGAGTCTGAACTGCTGTAGCTGACAGAAGATCCTCCCTCTGCCCCCTGGGCAGTCACAGTAAAGTCTGCGTCTCCATAGGTTACTGTCTTTAATTTTTCAGAAAAAGCAAAGTTCTTCTGTTGTTCCGATTCCGTTACGGTTATGATTATTTCAGCAGACACGGATTTTCCATTCAGTGTAGCCTCAACACGATATCTGTAACTGCCCTTTGCCAACCCTGTCTCTATGGTATAATCAGAACTATTCGCTCCGCTAATGACGTCCCAGCCGTTATTTGCATTCTGTTTCGACCAGGTAAACCCGGAAGCAAGAGGATTCGCTGTCAGCACCGGAGCTTTTGTATAACCCACTTTCACTTTAGACTCACTTGCGCTTAAAGCAAAAATCGGGACTTGTATTTTTTCTTGTATCTTGCCGATCTGGTCAGAAATCTCTAATGTCATCCCATTCCCGCTTACCAAAAGTCCGGTCACAATCCGCTTGTTTGTACCGTCATACTGATAAATTTTCTCCGGAGTATTATTTGCCGACGGATAAAAGGAATAGATGGAATTCCCCACGTTAAAGTATAGGACTCCTTTTGAACAGGAAAGTCTGGAAACGGATTCCTTCCACATTGGCCATCCCTGTCCTAAATTTTCTATTTCAAAGCTTGCCACTTCGGTCGCGGTTCCGTTGGAATCCCGTTTCATCAGCGCAGCGCCGAGACATAGATCCGGGTTATTAGAAACCGCTTTTCTTTTAAGGTAATAGGAACTGCCATTCACAGTATAAATGGCGGACTCTGTTAAAGGATCGATCTTATGCCAGTAATTATCGTATTTTGTGTCGGTACACGTTATATCATTGGCATCCCAGCTATGTTGTGCTTTACCCATGGCGTCGTCGCTGAGCAGAAAATAGGTATGTTTTACATAACCGGTTTCTCCGGTCTGTGAGCTGGCAGCTATATCATCATACGTCAAGTCTGCATGATACCAATTGCCGTCCAGCTTTACATAATTCCATATATGATTCATAGATTTACTTCTGCAATACTCAACCTCTATTCCCGCTTTATGAAGCAAAGCGGCGTAAGCAAGAGTATAACCTTGGCAGACCCCGATGCCGTTTACCAGCGCTTCATATGCGTTTCTCTTTTCGATTCCCAA
>CATJIW010000258.1 GCA_949740745.1 uncultured Lachnospiraceae bacterium
CATCGGCAACGTGGAGCACGCCTATACCTGCAGCATGTGCAGGGACGCAAAGTTAAACACATACGGTGAGATCTTCCGGCATAAGATTCCCTGTCTGGCATATGCGAGGAATTTAAAGCCGGACGACGATATCAGGGAGCTGGCGGTCCGGTACGGCATCCCTCTTCTTGCCACGTCGAAGATGACGTCGGATCTGATGGCGGAGACCATCCGCTGGCTGAAGGTGCAGCTTGCCCCCTGCATCAGCATTCACGGAGTGCTGGTGGACGTGTTCGGCGAAGGCGTGCTGATCATGGGCGAGAGCGGGATCGGAAAGAGCGAGGCGGCCCTGGAGCTGATCAAGAGAGGGCACCGCCTGGTGACCGACGACGTGGTGGAGATCAGCAAGGTCAGCGACGTGACTTTGGTGGGAACGGCGCCGGACATCACGAGGCACATGATCGAGCTTCGGGGGATCGGGATTCTGGACGTGAAGGCCCTGTTCGGCGCCGAGAGCGTTAAGAATACCCAGAGCATCGACCTGGTTATCAATCTGGAGGACTGGGACCGGGACAAGGAGTACGACAGGCTCGGCATGGACGAACAGTATGCGGAGTTTCTGGGGATTAAGGTGGTCTGCCACAACATTCCCATCCGTCCCGGCCGGAACCTGGCCGTGATCGTGGAATCTGCCGCAGTCAACTACCGGCAGAAAAAGATGGGTTATAATGCGGCCCAGGAGCTTTACAACCGGGTACAGAGGAACCTGATGCGCAGTCAGGCGGAAGACGACGAATGAGCAAAGGGCGGAGAACGCACAGGGAACACCGGGTACAGCGAAGGAAAATGAGGAAAATAGAGAGTCAAAGGCGGGAATGAGATGGCTTTGTTTGATGACAGGCTGATGGAAGTATCGGGTAATGTCTGTTTTGACGAACCCATGAAAAAGCATACGACCTTCCGGGTGGGTGGTCCGGCAGAGGCGTTCGTGACGCCGCAGACGGTTTCGGAGGCGGCCTCAGTCATCCGTCTGTGCAGGGAATTTGGAAAGCCTTATTTTATACTGGGAAACGGCAGCAACCTGCTGGTCAGCGACAAGGGCTACCGGGGGGTGGTGATCCGCATGGGCCGTGCCTTCGGGGAGATCCGGGTGGAAGGCAGCCGGATGCGCGCCGGGGCGGGAGCCGCCCTTTCGCAGACGGCCGTAAGGGCCTGCGGCGCTTCCCTTTCCGGGCTTGAGTTTGCTTCCGGGATACCGGGAACCGTGGGAGGCGCCCTGGTTATGAATGCCGGGGCCTACGGCGGGGAAATGGCGCAGGTGATATGCGGGGCCGCCGTGCTTACGAAGGAAGGGGAAGTGAAGCATCTTAACCGGGACGATCTGCAGATGGGTTATCGGAAGAGCTGCATCCTTCCCATGAGCTATGTGGTGACGGAGGCGGAGTTTGTCCTGGAGCCGGGTGATGAAGAGCAGATTTGTGCAAAAATGGAAGAGCTGGCGGCGAGGCGGAAGGAAAAGCAGCCTTTGGAGTATGCCAGTGCAGGCAGCACCTTTAAGCGGCCGGAGGGACATTTTGCGGGGAAGCTGATCATGGAGGCGGGACTTCGGGGGCTTTCGGCGGGCGGAGCCTGCGTGTCGGAAAAGCACTGCGGCTTCGTGGTCAACAAGGGAGGAGCCTCAGCAGCAGATGTTTTGAAGGTATGCCGGCAGGTCAGAGAGCGGGTTTTTCAGAAATTCGGCGTGATTTTGGAGCTGGAGATCCGCCTTCTGGGAGAGTTTGATCCTCCTTTTGAGGCCTGAAACAGGGGGAACGGGGACGTCCGTGGTTGACAATCCCGGATTATGATGATATAACAGGAAGGGATTTAGGGGTGGGGGCATGTCGTTTTCGTCAGAGGTGAAGGCAGAGCTTTCCCGTCAGATCAGCAGTGCAAGGCATTGCCAGATCGCGGAGGCGGCGGCCATATTCCGCATGTGCGGCCAGGCATCCGGGGACGGGAAAAGGCTGTTCCTCCGGATGGAAAATCCAAATGTGGCAAAGAAATTCGGCCTGCTTGTGAAGCGGGCTTTCGAGATCGACCTTCGGGCATCCGGAGAGCAGGGGTCTTCCTTCTGTGTCATAGAGGGAGGGGAGGCGCTGCGGTTTCTGCGGGCCGTGAAGCTTTTGGGCGCAGACGGCCGGCCGGAGGAACGGAAGGATCTCATAAGCAGCATGGTGGTTCAGAATGCCTGCTGCAAGCGGGCGTTTATCCGGGGGGCATTTCTGGCCGGAGGCTCCATCAGCAACCCGCAGAGATCTTATCATTTCGAGATCGTCTGTGACTGCGCCGAAAAGGCGGAGCAGCTAAAGGGACTGATCCATGCGTTCGGCATTGAGGCGAAAACGGTGCTCCGCAAACGCTATCACGTGCTTTATATCAAAGAAGGGAATCAGATTGTAGATATGCTGGGGGTCATGGAGGCCCATCTGGCTTTGATGGAGCTGGAAAATGTCCGCATTCTGAGGGAAATGAGAGGCTGTGTCAACCGGAAGGTAAACTGTGAGACGGCCAATATTCATAAAACGGTATCCGCTGCCGTAGAGCAGATGAATGATATATTATATATCCGCGACAAGATCGGTCTTGACGGGCTCCCGGAGGGGCTGGAGGAGATCGCAGCCGCCAGGCTGGAGCATCCGGAAGCGACCTTAAAGGAACTGGGCGATTCCCTGGCTCCGCCGATCGGAAAATCCGGCGTCAACCATCGTCTGCGGAAACTCAGGGAATTGGCAAGGGCGCTGAGGGATAATGACGAGGAGGAGAGTCTATGATTACAAAAAAAATAGCTGTTGGGATTCAGACAGGGCTGGAGGCCCGTCCGGTGGCGATGCTGGTGCAGATGGCCAGCCAGTATGAGAGCAGCATCTACATTGAGGACGAGTCCAGAAAGGTGAATGCGAAAAGCATCATGGGAATGATGGCCCTCGGCCTTGGAAGCGGGGCAAAGGTGCAGCTGACAGTGAGCGGCGAGGACGAGGAAAAAGCCGCGGCTGCCATTGAGAGATATCTGGTAAGTCAGTCATAAAGACAGATGCGCCGGGGAAACGGCATGGTCCAGTACCATGCTGTTTTTTTGATTCCCGGAAAGCTGCGCCGGGAGGTTTTATTTTACAAAGAAGGAGGCCTGGGGTATAATAAGACCGTAATGAGCGCAAACGGCAGATTTGGATTTTTAAGAAAGCAGAGGAAGAGAGAGTATGGCATTTACCCATCTGCACGTACATACGGAATACAGCCTTCTGGACGGCTCCAGCAAAATCAAGGAGCTGGTGGTCCAGGCAAAGGCGCTGGGGATGGACAGCCTGGCCATCACGGACCACGGCGTCATGTTCGGCGTCATTGATTTTTACAAGGCGGCGAAGGAGGCGGGGATCCGCCCTATTATCGGCTGCGAGGTCTATGTGACCGGAGGCTCCCGTTTTGAAAAAGAAGGAAATAATTCCGAGGACCGGTATTATCATCTGGTGCTTCTGGCAGAGAATAATACCGGCTATTCCAATTTGATGAAGATCGTCTCCAGGGGCTTTATCGACGGCTTTTACTATAAGCCCAGGGTGGATTACGAGGTGCTTCGGGAGTACCACGAGGGGATTATCGCCCTTTCCGCCTGTCTTGCCGGGGAGATTCCCAAATATCTGGTCCGGGGCATGTACGAGGAAGCCTGCCGGACGGCCAGAGGATATGAGGAAATTTTCGGAAAGGGAAATTTTTTCCTGGAGCTCCAGGACCACGGGATCCCGGAACAGCGCCTGGTGAATACTCAGCTGGTACGGATGGCGGGGGAGCTTGGCATTCCCCTCGCGGCCACCAACGATGTCCACTACACCTTTGCGGAGGATGCAGAGCCCCATGACATCCTGCTCTGCATCCAGACGGGAAAAAAGGTAAGCGACGAAAACCGGATGCGTTATGAGGGAGGGCAGTATTACTGCAAGTCTGAGGAGGAGATGCGGAAGCTTTTTCCCTACGCAGAAGAAGCCGTTGACAACACACACAGAATCGCAGAGAGATGTCATGTGGAGATCGAGTTTGGCGTGACGAAGCTGCCCAAATTCGACGTGCCGGAGGGAAAGACTGCCTGGGAGTATCTGAAGGAGCTCTGCCTGGCGGGGCTTGGGGAGCGGTATCCGCAGGACGACGGGGCTTTGAAGAAACGGCTGGACTACGAGCTCGGCGTCATAAAGGACATGGGCTATGTGGATTATTTCCTTATCGTCTGGGATTTTATCAAATATGCCAGAGATCACGGGATCATGGTAGGGCCGGGAAGAGGCTCCGCAGCAGGAAGCATCGTGGCTTATACCCTTGGGATTACCAACATCGACCCCATCCGCTACAGCCTGCTTTTTGAGCGGTTCCTGAATCCGGAGCGGGTGTCCATGCCGGATATCGACGTGGACTTCTGCTTTGAACGGCGCCAGGAGGTCATCGACTACGTGGGGGAAAAATACGGGAAGGACCGGGTGGTCCAGATTGTCACCTTCGGTACTCTGGCGGCCAGGGGCGTGATCCGGGACGTGGGCCGGGTATTGGATCTTCCCTACGCTCTCTGCGACCAGATCGCAAAGATGGTTCCGAGAGAGCTGAACATTACCATTGACGACGCCCTGAAAACCCCGGACCTGGCAGAGGCCTACCGGACCAACGAGCAGGTGAAGTACCTGATCGACATGTCAAAAAGGCTGGAGGGGCTTCCCAGGCATACCTCCATGCATGCGGCCGGCGTGGTTATCAGCCAGAAGCCGGTGGAGGAATACGTGCCTCTCTCCAGAGCCGCCGACGGTTCCGTCACCACCCAGTTTACCATGACGGCCCTGGAAGAGCTGGGCCTTTTGAAAATGGATTTCCTGGGCCTTCGGACTCTGACGGTGATCCAGAATGCGGTGAAGCTCATTGAGAAGAGCAAAGGAGTCTCCATCGACATCGATCACATTGATTTTGACGACAGGGCCGTTTACGATTCTCTGTGCACGGGACGGTGCGACGGGGTGTTCCAGCTGGAAAGCTCCGGCATGAAGAGCTTTATGAAGGAGCTGCAGCCTCACAGCCTGGAGGACGTGATCGCCGGGATTTCCCTGTATCGTCCCGGTCCCATGGACTTTATTCCCC
>CATJIW010000259.1 GCA_949740745.1 uncultured Lachnospiraceae bacterium
CCCTTCAGAGCATGGATATTTCCGTAATATGTATTCATCGAATTAATCCGCAACATCGTCTTCACTCTTTCCTAAATAAGCTTCAACTACCATCTGGTTGTTGGCAATCTCCTCCGGAAGGCCGTCAGCGATCATCCTGCCGTGGTCCAGCACATAGATCCGGTCGGAAATGTTCATTACCACGTTCATGTCATGCTCGATCAGGATGATGGTAAAGCCCTTGTGCCGAAGTTCCATGATAAACTGCAGGAGCTCTTCCGATTCCTGGGGATTCATGCCGGCGGCAGGCTCGTCCAGAAGCAAAAGCTTTGCGCCGGTCGCCATGGCCCTGGCAATCTCCAGCTTCCTCTGCTCTCCGTAGGGAAGGTTCCCCGCATAGCTGTGGAGATATTTTCCGAATCCCAGGGAATTTAAAATCTCAACCGCCTTCTCATGGGCTTCCTTTTCATACTTCCGGAACCTGGGGGTGCGGAAGGTGGAATCAAAGGTATTATATTTCGTGTTCTGGTGGAAGCCGATCATGACGTTCTCGATGGTCCGCATGTTTTTAAAAAGACGGATATTCTGGAACGTCCTGGCGATCCCGGCGTTTACGATATACTGCACCTTCCTGTTCTGGATCTCTTCGCCGTTAAAGATGATCTTCCCCTCCGTAACGTCATAGACACCGGTCAGGAGATTGAAAATGGTGGTCTTTCCTGCGCCGTTCGGTCCGATCACACTGATGATCTCGCCCTGATCCACATGGAAATTCACCTCGCTCACGGCCGCAAGGCCGCCGAACTGTTTGGATACGTTATTTACCTCCAGCAGAGCCATCTGACTTCACCTCCCCTTCCTTCACTTTGACAAACCTGGGGAACGTGTACGGCCGCTTGCTGTTGCCGCCCAGGAGACCGTCGGTACGGAATACCATCATCACAATGAGGATCAGGCCGTATACAACGAAACGGTATTCGGCCACAAAACGGAATACCTCCGGGAAGGATACCAGGATCCCCGCGCCGAGAAGCATGCCCTTGATGGAGCCCATGCCGCCGAAGATGACGATACTGAGGATCATCATGGAAACGTCGGAATTGAACGAGTTCGCATCAATATAGCCGGAAAGATGAGCGTAAAGCGCTCCCGCCGCCCCGGCGATGGCCGTAGAAATCGTAAAGGCCAGCCTCTTATAATGGCCCAGCTCGATCCCCATCAGGGAAGACGCCAGCGGATCGTCCTTGATGGCCCTCAGGGTCCTTCCAAGCCTGGACCGCTCAATGGCGATACAGAAAAGGACCGTGAGAACTACGAAAATCAGGCAGAGGTAATACATGCCGTTGTTGGTGGTCTTCATCTCGATGCCGAAAAATTCCGGCTTTGCGATCCTCTGAACACCGTAGGTGCCATGGGTCAGATCCTCCCAGTTGACGATCAGCACCTTGATGATCTCGCCGAAGCCCATGGTGATAATCGCCAGATAGGTTCCGGAAAGCTTCATGGTAGGAATGCTGAACAGCCAGCCGATCAGGCCAGACATCACGACTGCGCAGAGACAGGTCAGCATAAAGTTCCAGCCGAAATGCTCTGAAAGCAGCGACGACGTATAGGCGCCGATGGCATAAAAGGCAGCATGGCCCAGGGAAATCTGTCCCATGTAGCCGGTAATAATGTTCAGGCTCAATGCCAGGATCATGTAAATAAAGATCAAACTTGAAACTCTCTGCAGATACCTGCTCAGCCCCACTGCCGGAAAAGCGACGAGGAGCACAAGGACCACGAGCCAGATAATCTTATCTCTCTTATCCATGTTTCATTCCTCCGTTTATACTTTAGAAGTTTTCGCTTTGCCGAACAGCCCGTTGGGCCTGACAATCAGGATCAAAAACAGCAGGATAAATGCGACCGCGTCACGGTAGGCACCTGAGAGGAACTGTACCGTGAGACTCTCCGCAAGGCCGAGGATGATGCCGCCGACCGCCGCTCCGTAAAGAGAGCCGATGCCTCCCAGCACCGAGGCGGAGAACCCTTTCAGGCCGATCATGGCTCCCATAGTGGGATAGACCGTCTGATAATAGCTTGCAAGCAGAAGCGCCGCAATTACGGCGGACATTCCGCTCAGGAAAAAGGTCACGCTGATGACTGCTTTCGCATTGATCCCCATCAGGTCCGCAGCCCTGGAATTCTGTTCCACCGCCCGCATGGCAAGCCCGATCTTGGTCTTATTGATCATCAGGGTCAGCCCCACCAAAAGCGCAATGGAAACCACCAGGATATAAACCTGGGAAAACGCAAATTTCACATTTCCGATCTGGATCATCTCGTCGCCGAGAAGAGCCGGAAAGGATTTGATCTCCGTACCGAAAGCGATCTGCAGGCCGTTGGTCAGGATGTACGAAAAACCGATGGTGGTGATCAGGGCGGCGATGCCCGGCGCCTTCTTTTTGCGAAGGATCGCCAGGATCGACCGGTCATAAACCACCAGCAGGCCGCCGGTAAGGACGATGCTTAAAATCACCGCAGGAATCGCTCCGAGATTCCACGTGACAAACATCAGGATCATATGGGCGCCGAAGGCATAGACGGCGCCGTGAGCCATATTGATCATTCTCAAAATGCCGAACACAAGGGAGTAGCCGATCGCAATCAGCGCATAGATCAGTCCCATGGTCAGGCCGTTGACTATGTATTGGGCAGTCATATTTTGCCTCCCGTCTGCTGCTTACTGTAAAGATGCCTCAAAGTCATCCCAAAGCTGAAGCTTCTGATCAGATTCCACGAACTTGCCGTCTTTTACGACGTACCAGACCTGAGTCTTTACAGCGTCGCCGACCTCATCGTAAGAAAGCGTTCCGGTGATCCCTTCGAAGGTCATGTTGTAAAGCTCGTCCTTGATGGCCTCCCTGTCGGTGCTTCCCACGTTCTCGATGGCCTGCATCACCATCTGGACGTTCTCATAGGTCTGAGCAGACATGTTCTCGGGAACCTTGCCGTCCGCATACTCCTTGTAAGCATCCACATAAGCCTTGACCTTGGGATCGGTGCTGTCCGCGTTCATGCCGCCGGGGAACTGGATCCCTTCCGCAGCCTCTCCTGCCAGGTTGATAAGCTCCGTGGTGTAGGAAGAGCCTACGGAGATCAGCTTTCCGTCCTTGTTGATCTGACGGTACTGCTTCGCGAAGGGCCCTAAGGAGCCGTACATGCCAAGGACCACGATGCAGTCACAGCCTGCTTCTTCAAACTTGGTGATATTGGAGGAGTAATCGGTCGTTCCGTCTACGAATTCTTCCGTTGCAACCAGCTCGCAGTCCACCTTGTCCTTGATCTTCTCCCAGCCTTCCATAAAGCATTTCTCGGCGCTCTCGCCCCAGTCCGTCTTTAACTTCAGCACGCCGATCTTCTTGGCGCCGGTTCCGACGGCGATCTGAAGGCAGTTGGTGGCTTCCATCTTCTGGGTAACGTTGTTCCGGAAAATGTAATCGCCGATGGAGGAGTAATCCACATGAGAAGCGGACGCGCTCAAAAGCACGATTCCCGTCTCCTGATAGATCGGAGCCGCCGTCATGGCCACGCCGCTGGCGAAATGCCCGAATACTGCCACTACGTCATCGTTCCCTACGATCTGCTCGGCGATGGAGCCGGCTTCCTCGTTGGAGTTCTTGTCGTCAAAGGTGATGACCTCGATCTGACGTCCCAGAAGGCCGCCTTCCTCGTTTTTCTGCTTCACGGCCAGCTCTACGGCATTTTTAAACAGGTTGCCGTATTCTGCGTTGTCGCCGGTCAGAGGGCCGGAATACGCAAACACGATGGGATCTTCGCTTCCCTCCGCCTGTCCGCCTTCTTCCTTCTTCTCTCCGCCGCCGTCCTCTCCTGCCGCCGCCTGAGTCTCGTTCCCCTTGCCGTCGTCCTTCTTGTCGTCTCCGCCGCAGCCGGCCAGCGCCGACATGGTCAGAGCAGCCGCCAGCAGCAATGCAATCCATTTTTTCATTGTCTTGTTTCTCCTTTCCCTGTATCCACGTGTTTATTCTTTGCTTTTTGTGATTTTATACACAAAACAGCAACACGTGACCTCTATTTTACATCATTTTGACAGGAAATTACATGTGATATCCTGCTGATTTTATGTAATATTTTCTTTTCCTGCCTTCTTTTTCCTTAGTTCACTTCCTTCCAGGGCGATACCCAGGGAAGGTCCGAATCCTCCACCGTGTTCTTTCCTCCGTCCACGCTGACCACGGCTCCCGTCATATAGCCGAACCGGTCGCTGCACATGCAGACGATCACGTCCCCGATTTCTTCCGGCGTCCCCGCCCGGTGAAGGGGGATCATGGACATGGTATAATCTGTCTGATCATAAATAGCCTTCCTGGAAAGCACCGTGTCAATGATGCCGGGCGCCACCGCATTGACCCGGATCCCGTAAGGAGCCAGCTCGGAAGCCGCCCCGACGGTAAGCAGGTTGACTCCCGCCTTGGCCGCCCCGTAGGTCACCCGGTAGTCCACGGGCACCTTCGACGAGAGGGAGGAAATGCTTGCGATCACTCCGCCCTTCTGGGGGATCATGTATTTCGAAGCTGCCTTGATCCCGAAAAAGACCGTCGTCAGGTTCTGGTCCATGATAAAGCGGAAGTTTTCCTCCGACAGGGTATGTAAAGGGCCGTGGCGGTTTCCTCCGGCGCAGTTGACCCAGATGTCGATCCGGCCGAACCTCTTCACCACCCGGTCCGCAAAGGCTTCCGTTTCCTCATAGCTCATGGCGTCCACAGACTCCGCCAGGACCTCCGAAAGCCCTTCTGCCTCTGCCCGCAGGCGAAACGACTCCACCTTCTCCTCCGACCGGCTGCACACGGCAATCCGGCAGCCCTCTTTTCCGAACCGAAGGGCAGCAGCAGCCCCGATTCCCGTGGTTCCGCCGAAGATCACGGCGGTTTTCCCTTTTAAACCCAAATCCATAATACCCCTCCTCTTTTTGATAACAGTTTCAGGCGTTTGACGACAGTCAGTTTTTAAAGCTGTGGATCGGCGCAGGGATCCGCCCGCCCCGGTTCACAAAATCCGCACAGGAATATTCGTTCACCGGCATCACCGGGGCATAGCCCAAAAGCCCGCCGAACTCCACCACGTCTCCCGCCTTCTTCCCCTCCGCCGGGATCAGACGGACAGCCGTGGTCTTCTGGTTTACCATGCCGATGGCCGCTTCGTCCGCAATAATCCCGGAAATGGTTTCCGCCGCAGTGTCTCCCGGAACGGCGATCATGTCAAGGCCCACGGAACAGACGCAGGTCATGGCTTCCAGCTTTTCCAGAGTCAGAGCCTTCCGGTTTACCGCATCGATCATGCCCTGGTCCTCGCTGACCGGAATAAAGGCCCCGGAAAGGCCGCCCACGTAGGAGGACGCCATGACGCCGCCCTTTTTCACCTGATCGTTCAAAAGGGCGAGGGCCGCCGTGGTGCCTGGAGCGCCCACGCTGGAAAGCCCCATCTCCTCCAGGATCTCCGCCACGCTGTCTCCGACCGCCGGAGTGGGAGCAAGAGAAAGATCCACGATTCCGAAGGGCACGCCCAGCCGTTCAGACGCCTCCTTGGCAACAAGCTGTCCCACGCGGGTCACCTTAAAGGCCGTCTTCTTGATCGTCTCGCAGAGCGTCTCGAAATTCTCCCCCCGGATCTTTTCCAGGGCAGTCTTGACCACGCCCGGGCCGCTGACTCCCACATTGATGACAGAGTCCGCCTCCGTCACTCCGTGGAAGGCTCCCGCCATAAAAGGATTGTCATCCGGCGCATTGCAGAAAACCACCAGCTTGGCACAGCCCAGGCCGTCCGCCTCCTTCGTGGCCCTCGCCGTCTCCTTAATAACCTGGCCCATCAGCTTCACCGCATCCATATTGATCCCGGTCTTCGTGGAGCCCACGTTTACGGAGCTGCAGACCCGCTCCGTGACAGAGAGCGCCTCCGGAATGGAACGGATCAAAAGCTCCTCGGCCGGCGTCATCCCCTTTCCCACCAGGGCAGAGTAGCCGCCGATGAAATTGACCTTCACCTCCTTTGCCGCCCGGTCCAGGGTTTTTGCCAGGGACACAAAATCCTCCCTGCTCCTGCAGGCGGCGCCGCCCACCAGGGAGACCGGCGTCACCGAAATCCGCTTATTGACGATGGGGATCCCGTATTTCACCTCGATTTCACGTCCCACCTTCACCAGATCCCTGGCCCTGGAAACGATCTTTTCATAAACCTTCTCGTTTACTTTTTTTATATCGGAATCGATGCAGTCCAAAAGGCTGATCCCCATGGTGATGGTACGGACGTCCAGCCGTTCCTGCTCGATCATTTTGTTCGTCTCGTCTACTTCAAATCTGTTTATCATGGCCGTCCCTCTTTAAATCCTGTGCATTTTGTTGAAAATATCCTCATGCTGGCAGCGGATCTTCACGCCGATCTCGTCACCGATCTGATCCAGTTCCTCCACCATGTCCCCGAAGGGCTTCGCCGACTGGTTGGCATCCACAATCATCATCATGTTGAAATATCCCTGAAGGATGGTCTGGGAAATATCCTCGATGTTAATACGGTTATTGGCCAGATAGGTACATACCTTCGCAATGATCCCGACGGTATCCTTTCCCACTACGGTAATAATTGTTTTCTTCATAACTATTCTCCTCGTTTTTATGTATCGTCTCCGTGACAGGCCCCCGGCCGTCAGATGTAAATCGTTTCCGACATTTCTTTCCGGTCCGCCACGGCAATGTCAAAATCCGTTCCCCGGTAAGCGTTCTCCCCCTCTGTGATTTCCAGCCGCACCGTCTCACAGGCCAGGTCCGCATAATTATTTTCCTTCGACAGATGCCCAAGGAGCGCCTTTTGAAATCCGTCGTGAAGGATCTCCCCTAAAAGCCTCCCGGCAGAATCATTGGACAGATGGCCGCTGTTCCCCATAATCCTCCGCTTGAGGTAATAAGGATACGGCCCCGTCTCCAGCATGCGCACGTCATGATTCGCTTCCAGAAGGACCGCATCCAGCCCCAGAAGATGGTTGATGGTATACTGGCTGTAATTCCCAAGGTCCGTGACCACCGCCGCCGAAGAGCCTCCCGCATCCACCCGGAAGGCGCAGGGATCGGCTGCGTCGTGCTCAATGGAAAAGGGCGTGATCCTCAGGTCCCCGATCTGAAACGCCTTGTCCGGAGACACCTCCTGATGGAGCCCGTCCGGAAGCTCTCCGACGCTTCTGGACGAGAGGATCCCCGCATAAGTCCCTTTCGTCGTATAAATGGGGATCTCATGCTTTCTGGAAAATAACCGGAGTCCCCCGATATGGTCGGAATGCTCATGGGTCACCAGGATCCCGGAAAGCTCGCTTCCCTTCACTCCAAGCCCCGCAAGCCCCGCTTCGATCCGCCTGGTCGAAATCCCTGCGTCGATCAAAATATGGGTGGTATCCGTACCCACATAAATACAGTTCCCACTGCTGCCGCTGGCAATGCTTACAAGCCGCATGTTTTCTCTTTCCCGCCTTTCTGCCGATCTTTCTTTTGTCCTATGCCGCATGAAAACGCCCTGCGCCTTACCGCTTTTTTCGGCCGGCCAGCAGAGCTTTGATCTGTTCCTCCGTCCGCTCCCTGCCTCCGTCGTTTTCAATGACTGCCGAGGCCCGTCTGCGAAGCTCCTTTTCGCCCATCTGGTTCTCCATCACCTTCAGGCACCGGCTTCTGCTGTAGCCCCGGCTTTCCGTCAGGCGGCGGATCCGCATCTCTTCCGGAGCATAAACATACCAGGTCTCGCTGCAGATATCCTCATAGCCGGCCTCAAAAAGGATGGCCGATTCTATGACGGCAGGGCGCTCCTTTGCATCTGCCTCCCCGCCTTCCTCCTCTTCCCCCCTGCGCAGCCTGTCTTCTATCTCCCGCCTCACCGCCGGATGGACGATCCCGTTCAGCCTCTCCAGAGCCTCCCTGTTTTCAAATACCAGCCCGGCAAGCGCTCCCCGGTCCAGCCGCCCGTCCGCCCTTACTAAGGCCTCTCCGAACAGCCCTGCCACCGGGGCAAAACAGGCTCCGCCCGGTTCTGTCAGCTCCCTTCCGATCTCGTCGGCGGGAAGGAGCCTGGCCCCGTATTCTTTTTCCAGTATCTCCAGAACCATGCTTTTTCCGGCCCCGACCCCGCCTGTCACGCCGATTACTCTCATCCTGTGTCTCCTATTTCGTCTCAAACCAGCTCTTTCCCACGTTCATGTCAATCTCCAGCGGAACAGAAAGCTTCGCCGCCCCGTCCATCTCTTCAAGAAGGATGGCCTTTACCTGTTCGACCTCGGAAAGAGCCGTCTCTACCAGAAGCTCATCGTGGATCTGCAGGATCAGCCTGGAATCAAGCCCTTCCTTCCTCAGGCGCCGGTCAACCCCGACCATGGCGATCTTCATGATATCGGCCGCCGTCCCCTGGATGGGGCTGTTCATGGCCACCCGTTCCCCAAAATTCCTCTGCATGAAATTCGAAGAGGAAAGCTCCGGCACCGGACGTCTGCGCCCGTAAAGGGTGGACACATATCCAGCCTCCTTCGCCTGGGCTACCAGCCCGTCCAAAAAGGCCTTGACTCCCGGATACGTCTCAAAGTACTGGCCGATATAATCCAGCGCCTCCTTCCGGCTGATGCTTAAGCCTTCGCTGAGGCCGAAGGCGCTGATGCCGTAGACGATCCCGAAATTCACTGCCTTGGCGTTGCGCCTCTGTAAGTCCGTGACTTCCTCGAAGGGCGTATGAAACACCTGGGAGGCCGTGATCCGATGGATGTCCTGAGCCTGGTGATACGCCTCGATCAGCCGCTCGTCTCCCGACATGTGGGCCAGGACCCGAAGCTCGATCTGGGAATAATCCGCATCCACAAACACAAAGCCCTCCCTTGGCACGAAGACCTTGCGGATCTCCCTCCCCAGGGCCATGCGGACCGGAATGTTCTGAAGGTTCGGCTCCGTGCTGCTGATCCGTCCCGTCGCCGTGATGGTCTGGTTGAACCTCCCGTGGATCCGGCCGTCGGAGGCAATAAAAGCCGTCAGGCCGTCCGCATAGGTAGACTTGAGCTTTGCAAGCTGCCGGTACTCCAGGATCTTCGCCACAAAGGGATGCTCCGGCGCCAGCTTTTCCAGAACGTCCGCCGACGTGGAAAACCCGGTCTTCGTCTTCTTTCCGTATGGAAGCTTCAGCTTCTCAAACAAAATCACTCCCAGCTGTTTCGGCGAATTGATATTGAACTGTTCCCCGCACAGATCATAAATCTCCCGCTCCAGCCGGTCGATCTGCACCTTCAGCGTGTCTCCGTAAACGGAAAGCGCCTCCCGCTCCACCCGGATCCCTTCCTGCTCCATGTGATGCAGGCTGTAAATCAGAGGCATTTCGATGGTCAGGAACAGCTCCTTCATCCCTGTCTCGTCCAATCTTTTCCCAAGGACCGGACCGGCGGCAAAGGCCGCATAGGCCATATAGCCAAAGCAAGTGAGAGCGGCCTCCGGATTCTCCGACAGGGCAGTCCTGTAAGCGCTCTTCCCCAGAAGGTCGCTTCTGGAGGGCACCGTCATCTCCAGATATTCCCCGGCCAGCCCGTCGTAGGTATAATCGCTTTTCAGCGGGTTTAACAGATAAGCGGCCACTCCCGCATCATAAAGCCCCTCCGTTTCCGGAAGCTTCAGAAAGGGAAGCATTTCTTTCAGGTCCAGCACCCAGACCTCTTCTTTTTTTTCACATAGCTCCGCCGCCTTCCCCGCCAGCCAGGATCCCGTCAAAGCTCCCGACGCCTCAATGAAATAAATATCCGTTTCCCCATAGGCCAGGGAAAGGCCGAGGATCTCCCCCTTTTCTAAAATCATCTGCAGTCCGAGACGCTCCGCCTTTTCTGCCTCCGCGAAAATCCGCCCGGCGCCGGAGAAATCGTCCACCAGAAGGAACTGTCCCTCCACCGCATGCCTCGTCTGGGTTCCCGGCTCAAACCGCTTTAACAGGCTTTTAAGCTCCAGACGCTTCATGACCTCGTAAGCCTCCGGCGTGAAAAGCTCTCCCACCCTCGCCGCTTCCAGTGAAAACTCCGCCGGACAGTCCCGGTCAATGGCGGCAAGCGTCCGGGAAAGCTCTGCCTGCTCCCTTCCTCCTTCTGCCGCCAGAGCCTTCCTTGCCCGCTCCGGCTTAACGGCATCCAGATGCTCGTAAACCGCCTCCAGGCTGTGATACTCCCGGATCAGCGCATAGGCCGTCTTTTCTCCGATGCCCGCCACGCCCGGAATGTTGTCGGAGGGGTCCCCCATAAGGGCCTTCACGTCGATGAACTCCTTCGGCGTCACCCCAAGCTTTTCCGCCACGTCCCTGTCAAAATAATCCTCCACCGTGGTAACGCCGCCCCTGGTCCTGGGGATCCGCACCTTCGTCCGTTCGCCGGCAAGCTGTAAAAGGTCCCGGTCCCCGGAAACAAGGACCACCGAAAGTCCCTCCGCCTCGCATCTTGCCGAGAGCGTCCCCAGGATATCGTCCGCCTCGTATCCGGCAAGCTCAACCACAGGGATCCCCATGGCTGAAAGGACCTCTTTCGTAAGGGGCACCTGCTCGCAGAGCTCGTCTGGCATTCCCTTCCTGGTTCCCTTGTATGCCTCATAAAGCCTGTGGCGGAAGGTGGGCGCCTTCACGTCAAAGGCCACCGCCAGGTATTCCGGCGCCTCCTCGTCCAAAATCTTTAACAGAATATTTAAAAATCCGTATACCGCATTGGTATGGAGCCCCTCGAAATTGGTCATCCCCGCATGGATGCCGTAAAAGGCCCGGTTCAGAATGCTGTATCCGTCGATCAGTACAATCTTTTCCCCCATATTTCTTCCTTTCCCTCCTGCCCGGACAGGCCCGGCCTGGAATCCGCCGCAGGAAACCGTTTTTACAGCATGCCAAGATCCGAAAAAATCCGAAGCTGGAACAGCACCGCAAAAAGCGTGCACCAGAACGCCGTCGTATAGATCACATAGCGGAGCCCCTGCAGGAAATGACGCCTCTTAATCAGCCGTTCTGAATGCTCCAGCTCCTCCTCCAGCGCCCCGTCCAGATCGTAAAGCTCCTTTACCTCCTCGTCCTCATGCTCCAGCTGCAAAATCCCCAGATACAGCGTATAGTAAACATTCAGTTCTTCCCTGCACTCGCCGCAGGAACGGATGTGGGTCACAAACCCCTCCAGCCGGTCCGGCGGCAGGCTTCCGTCTATATAATCCGTGATCTGCGCCTGAATTTCCATACAGCGGTTCATAAGAACCCTCCTTCAACCATAAAAAGTCCTTTAACAGTATAGCATGTTCCGGGGGAATTTAACAGTAAAAAATATGCACCGGGGAACAGACGGGCTTTTTCTCCGGCAAAACGGTCCGGAAAAATTTGCATTTCCCGCAAAAATTAGATAGAATAAAGAAAAGAAAAGAGGATGGGAGCTTATGTTAAGGACAGTCGGAATCGGGCATCAGGATTTTGAAGACATCAGAAAACATAAATATTTCTACGTCGACAAGACCCGCTTCATTAAAGAATGGTGGGAGGGCGGGGACAGCGTCACCCTGATCTCCCGCCCCAGGAGATTCGGCAAGACGTTGAATATGAATATGCTGGAAAAATTCTTTTCGACGGCCTATGCGGGCCGGGATGACCTGTTTCAGGGTCTGTCCATATGGGAGGAAGAAGACTACCGCAGACTGCAGGGCACCTGTCCGGTAATCAGCCTGAGCTTTGCGGACGTCAGGGCCGGCTCCTGCGTGCAGGCGAAACGGATGATCTGCCGAGTGATCAAGGCTCTTTATAACCAGTTCGGCTTCTTATTGGAAGGAGGTCTTCTAAACGAGAACGAAAAGCATGATTTTCTGGGAATATCTGCCGACATGGAAGAGGATCAGGCCGTATTTTCCCTGAAGCTGCTCTCCGGATATCTTAACCGCTATTATGGGAAAAAAGTGATCATCCTTCTGGACGAGTACGACACACCCATGCAGGAAGCTTACGTAAACGGCTATTGGAAGGAGCTCACGGCCTTTATCCGGAGCCTTTTCAATTCCACCTTTAAAACAAATCCATTCCTGGACCGGGCAGTTATGACAGGTATCACACGGGTCAGTAAGGAGTCTGTCTTCTCCGACCTCAATAACCTTGAAGTGGTGACGACGACTTCCATGAAATTCGAGGACAGCTTCGGCTTCACGGAAGAGGAGGTCTTTGCAGCTCTGGACGAATTTGGCCTGGCTGACAAAAAGAAGGAAGTAAAAGCCTGGTACGACGGCTTCACCTTCGGCAGGAAGCCGGACATCTACAATCCCTGGTCGATCATCAATTATCTGGACAAAAAAATCCTGCAGTGCTATTGGACCAACACCAGCTCCAACAGCCTGGTGGGAAAGCTCCTCAGAGAAGGAAGCAAAAGCGTCAAGCTGGAATTTGAAGAATTGCTGCAGGGCAATCCCCTGACTATGGAAATCGACGAGCAGATTGTCTATGACCAGCTCCCCAAAAAGAAAAATTCCATCTGGAGCCTGCTCCTTGCAGGCGGCTATCTGAAAATCGTCCGGACCGAATTCAAGGAAGAAAGCGGACGTTTCTATCACACCCTGGCTCTGACCAACCGGGAAGTGCGCCTGATGTTCGAGGATCTGGTCCGGAACTGGTTCACCGGCGACGACGGCCATTACGGCGATTTTATCACCGCCTTTTTACAGGATGACCTGGAAGCCATGAATGTTTACATGAACGACGTGGCCCGGTCCGTGTTCAGCTATTTCGACACCGGAAAAAATCCTTCCAGAGAAGAACCGGAACGCTTCTACCACGGCTTTGTGCTGGGACTGATGGCGGAGCTGAAAGGGCGGTACGTCCTCACCTCTAACCGGGAAAGCGGTTTCGGCCGCTACGACGTCCTTCTGGAGCCAAAGGAGCCGGCCGACGACGCAATTATTCTGGAATTCAAGGTATTCCGCCCGGATAAGGAAACAGACCTGGCCGACACGGCGGCCGCCGCC
>CATJIW010000260.1 GCA_949740745.1 uncultured Lachnospiraceae bacterium
CACTTCCTTCGGCGCCTCTCCTCTCCAGGCCTTCGGAGCCGTCATGCTGGACTCCGTCTCCAGTACCGAAGCAATCCTCCCGGCGCAGGCCAGAGCCTTGGTGATGGTCACAATCAGGTTCGCCAGCTTGATAAGCTCCACCAGAATCTGAGACATATAGTTGACCAGGGCCACCACCTGCCCCTGGCTGATGATGCCGCCGTCCACCTGAATGGCTCCCGTCCAGATGAGCACCACCACGGCCCCGTTGATAATCACATAAGTAAGCGGGTTCATAAGAGCAGAAATCCGTCCTGCGGCTACCTGCATTTTCGTCAGGCCCTCATTCCGCTCCGAAAACCGCTGCCGTTCTTCCTCTTCCTTATTAAAAGCCCGCAGGACCCGGACGCCGGTCAGGTTTTCCCTGGTGATCCCAAGGACCCGGTCAAGCCCGGCCTGCACTTTTTTATAAAGTGGCATGGTGATCATCATAATCCCGAACACCACCACCGACAGGGCCGGAATCGTCACCACAAAGATCATGGCCGCCCGCACGTTAATGGTAAAAGCCATGCACATGGCGCCGAACACGATAAAGGGTGACCTGAGAAACAGCCGCAAGGTCATGTTGACGCCGGACTGGGCCTGATTCACATCACTGGTCATCCTGGTAATCATGGTCGAAGTCCCCAGGGTATCGATCTCCGTATAGGACAGCTTTTGAATATGGGAAAACAGGGCGCTCCGCACCCCTGTGGCAAACCCCACCGCCGCCCTGGCCGCGAAATACTGGGCCGTCACGGAACAGACCAGGCCAATGAGCCCCAGCGCCACCATCACCAGGCACATGCGGATCACATAGCCCGTATCCCGTTCCGCAATTCCCCGGTCAATAACCGCCGCCATCACCAGAGGCACCAGCAGCTCAAAAGAAGCCTCCAAAAGCTTAAAAAGCGGCCCCAGGACACTCTCCTTCCGGTAATCCTTCAGATAAACAAGAAGTCGTTTCATACCTTCACCTCAGAAATATATTTGTGTTGCATTTTTCCGTTTTTTATACTACCATAAACACAAGTATATGAAAAATATTATATTAATATAGTTTCCATATTATTTCCATATAATTTATGATTTTTCACCGAAAGGGGTTTATTGATGGATCTGAAACAACTCACCTACTTCGTCACCGTTGTTAAGGAAGGTACCATCTCGGCAGCAGCCAGAAAGCTCCACATGACTCAGCCTCCCTTAAGCACCCAGCTAAAGCTCCTGGAGGACGAAGCCGGCTGCCAGCTTTTCGAACGGGGCCCCCGTTCCGTCCGCCTGACTGACGCCGGAAAAATGATGTATGAACGGGCATCCACCCTGCTCCACATGTCCTCTCTTTTGCAGGAGGAGCTCCAGGAATACCGGCGGGGCGGCCGGGGCGCCCTGCGGCTTGGCGTCATCTCCTCCGTAAGCGGAACGCTGTTCTGCCGGTGGTTCGAGGGTTTCCGCCGAATGCATCCCGACATCCGGTTTGAGCTTTCCGAAGCGGACACCTACCGGCTTCTGGAAAGCCTGCGGGACGGCCTGATCGAACTGGCCATCGTGCGTACCCCCTTTCCCTCCGGAGACTTTCTGTCCTGTCCCCTGAAAAAAGAAGCCATCGCCGCCGCCGGGCACCTCCGCTACTTTCCCGGACCGCTTTCCTCTCCTGCGGGGGAAGGCTCCTGCCCAACCGTTTCACTGGAAGCCCTGTCCCGCATGCCCCTGATCCTCTACCGGAGATGGGAAGCCGTCCTGGCGGCCGCTTTCCACAAAAAAAATCTGCCTTTCGAGCCCTTCTGCAAAAACGACGATGCCCGAACCACCGCATTCCTTGCTGACGCCGGAGCAGGAGTCGGCATCCTGCCGGAATCGGCCATCCCCCTGCTTGGCCACAAGGATACCGTCTGGCGGCTCATCGAGCAGGAATCGCTTACCTCCACGATCTCCCTGATCCAAAACAAAAACGCCGTCCTGTCGGCTCCCGCCAGGGCTTTTGCCGAATATCTCCGGACCTTTCAGGCATGTTAAAAAGAAGTTTCCTATAATAAGAAACGGACTGCTCCATGGCAGTCCGCTTCCATATCTTTTTCTCTGTTTTTATCCGATCACATCCACCGCACTGCAGGGAGTCGTCCAGTACATGGACGAAATTCCGATTCCGTGCGCCTCGTCGATGGCATGGATTACCCGGCCGCCTCCAATATAGAGTGCCACGTGGAAAATCCGTCCGCCGCTGGCATAGAAAATCAAATCGCCCGGCTCCACGCTGTTTAAAGGCACCTGTCTTCCGTCCCCGGCCTGCGCACGGGAAGTTCTTGACAGACCGTAGCCGAAATGCCCCAAAACGCCTCTCGTAAATCCGGAACAGTCCGTGCCGTTGGTCAGGCTTCCGCCGCCCCACACGTAAGGATTCCCGATAAACTGCTTCGCATAGGCCACGACCGCATCCCTCTTCGAGCTCTTCTTCGCCGCTTCCGCCTCTTCCTCACGCCTCCTGGCTTCTGCGATCATCTCCTGCTCTTCTTCCAGGGAAATGGCTTTGTCAAACTTCACATAAACCTGCACATACTGCTCTGCCACATATCCGGTGACCGCATTTCCGTCATCGTCATCACCCAGGGAAAGCTTCACAAATCCGTCCGCCTGCTCCACGACCGTATACTTCTCACCGGCCCAAAGGGTTGTGATGATGTCGCTCTCCGTATTGGGCTCCGTGCGCACCCGAAGGCCGCCCTCCTCCACGTAGCCAAACATCTTGCCGATCTCCAGCGCCAGCTCTTCCGCCTCTTCACCGGTAACAAAATACTCCGCCTTGATATATCCGTCCACAGAACCGGAATGGATCTTATACCAGGTCCCGTCCTCTGCTTCCACAGTCTCCTCAATGGTCGCCGCACAGTTATTATAAATCTTTCCCAGGATTTCTCCGTCCACGCTGGCGGCATCCCTGATATTTACATAATCGTCATCGCCGTTTACCTGTGAAACAGCAACATCTTCATAGGGAGAAGGAGCCTTGGTCGGCGAAGCCGCCGCCATCTGCACGGCCGCCTGGCTGACAGCCTCTTCCGGTCCGGAAGCCGCAACCGAAACATTGGAAGCCGCCGTCAGGGACGCCGCTCCCACCGTTACCTTGTTTGATGCCGCACCTGCAGCTCCCTGATCAGAAGCCGCCGTCTCCGGAGCCGCTGTCGTCTCCGGCACAGCCTGAGTCTCCGACATTGACGCCGTTTCCTCCTGTGTCTGTTCTGTATGATCGGAAGAGGCAGACGATGCCGTCTTCGGCGCCACCGTCACCAGACTTGTCGCTCCGGGCATGGCAAAGGCTGTCATACCCACGGCCATCGCCGCACAGATGCATCCCGTTGCAACCAGTTTCCTTGTTTTTCTCATATTTTCCTCCAAATCGCCGCTTTACATCCCCGTCATTTATTACAATTTTGTTACAATCCTGTGTTATATTATAACAGCCGCGGAAAGGCTTGTCAACCCCGCCTTCCTCCCGCACCCGAAAAAGCGGCACGGCCTTTCTGCCGTACCGCTTTGTACCTGCATATCTTTCCTTTTAGAAAAGGGATACTGCCGTATACACTCTTCCCGTATTCAGTCCGGTAATGCCGATTCCCTGCGATTCATCAATTGCATGAATGATCTGGCCGCCGCCGATATAGATGGCCACGTGATAAATCCTGGAACCATTTGCATAGAAGATCAGATCTCCGGGCTGCAGTTCGCCGACAGAAATCCGTCTGCCCACGCCTGCCTGAGAACCTGACGTCCTGGGAAGGCTGATCCCGAAGTTCGCATACACGCCTCTTGTGAAACCGGAGCAATCCGTACCGCCGGACAGACTGTTGCCGCCGTATACATAGGGACATCCCACAAACTGCTTTGCATAAGCCACAACTGCGTCTCTGGTAGCATTGGATACTTCCGAGGAAGGAGCCTGTGTTTCCGGAGCCGGTGCCTGTGTTTCAGGGGCCTGAGTCTCAGGTGCCGCCGTCTCCTGTCTTCCGGAATCTGTATTTCCGGAGGATTCTTCCCTGCGGTCCTCTCTCTCCTGCTCTCTGGCTCTTTCAAGCTCCGCCTCTGCCTCTCTGGCTTCCTTCTCCAGTCTTTCCTTCTCTTCTTGCATGGCCTTCTCTTCCTCAAGGGAAACGGCCTCGTCAAACTTCACATATGTATTTACGTACTCCTTCGCAACATATCCTGCCACGTCGTTTCCGTCATCGTCCTGCCCAAGAGAAAGCTTTACGAAATCATCCTGCTGCTCGGTCACGGTATAGATGTCGCCCTGCCACAAAGTATCAATCACGCCGCTCTCGGTGGTAGGCTCCTCTCTCAGCCTCAGGCCGCCCTCAGATACCTCCGCATAGCTCTTGCCGATCTCCATGGCAACCTGCTCCGCCTCGTCGCCGGTCACAAAATAATCGGCCTTCATGTATCCTTCCACAGAACCGGACTTGATCTTGTACCAGTCGCCGTCCTCTGCGGAAATCGTATCCTCAATGGTCGCCGCACAATTATTATAAATCTTTCCCACTACCTCTGCGTCAACATTCGCATCCGTCCGGATATTCACATATCCCTCATCATCACCAACCTGAGACACTGCAATATTCTCATAAGGAGAAGCTTCCTTTTCTTCTTCCGCCGGCTGCTCAGGCTCCTCCTCCACAGGCGCCGGAGCCGGCGCACTCTGCAGATAATCCTTCAGCTCATCCTCCGGATTCTCTGTCCCTGCGTAAAAATTATTCATTGCCACGGAAAGCCCTGCCACCGCAGAATCAATCTCAACTTTGTTTGCCGCCTTTGCAGGAGAAGCTCCCGCTATCATTACAGATGCACATACACAACCCACTGTGACTAAAATTCTGTTTCTATTCACAAATTCAACCTCCAGTACTTCCTGCCATTTGTTACGAATTTGTTACGTCTGTAACCATTATAGCCCCTTATCTGGCCGCTGTCAACCGGTTTTCTCTTAAAAATTCATCCATATCTTCCCAGAAACAGCCGGAGCATTCCGGTTTTCTTATCTTTCTGTAATATTTTTGTCATATTTATGCAGAGGGCAGAACAGCCGCCGCACGACATAAATTATACCAACTCCCTAATA
>CATJIW010000261.1 GCA_949740745.1 uncultured Lachnospiraceae bacterium
CATGGGATATCTGGGCGAGGTCCATCCGGAGGTCCTGGACAATTATGACATCGGCGAGAGGGCTTATGTGGCGGTGCTTGACATGCCCCAGGTGGTGAAATTCGCCTCCTTCGACCGGAAATATACCGGCGTCGCCAGGTTCCCGGCCGTCACCAGGGATATCAGCATGGTCATGGACAAGAAGATCATGGTGGGAGAGGTGGAATCCGCCATTGAGACGAAGGGCGGAAAGCTCCTGGAATCCTACCATCTCTTCGACCTCTATGAGGGAGCGCAGATCGCGGAGGGCTGCAAGTCGGTGGCCTATTCCATCACCTTCCGGGCCAAGGACCGCACCCTGGAGGATAAGGATGTGAACGAGGTCATGGAAAAGATTTTGGCGGAGTTAAAGGAGATGGGGATCGAGCTTCGAGGATAAATAAGGTATACCCAAAGGGCACTCGTGAACGCATGCGCTTTGCGCAGATAAATAAGGTATACCCAAAGGGCACTCGTAAATGCATGCGCTGCGCGCTGCAAAAATAAGGTATAAGTTTTTTTCTTCTCCAAATAATAAAGCGTAGGCGTCATAAGATACTGTGTATGGCGGCACGATTTTGATGCGGAGAAGGAGAAGATGATGGAGAGATATTTAAAAATTGCAGGAGTGCGGGGCAGGGAGATCCTGGATTCCCGCGGAAATCCCACGGTGGAGGCGGAGGTGACGCTGGAGTGCGGCGTGACCGGGAGGGCCAGCGTGCCTTCCGGCGCTTCCACCGGGAAGTTTGAAGCCGCAGAGCTTCGGGATGGCGGGAACCGTTACCGGGGGCTGGGAGTAAAGCGGGCCGTGGAGCATGTGAACACGGTGCTGGCCCATGCAGTCCTTTCAAAGAACGCCGCCTGCCAGGGGGAAATCGACCGGCTTCTTTTGGAGGCGGACGGGACGGAAAACAAGGCGAACCTGGGGGCCAATGCCATACTCGGCGTGTCTATGGCAGCCTCCAGAGCGGCGGCTGCTGCATTCGGGCTTCCGTTGTTTTCTTATCTGGGCGGGATCTATACGGATCGGATGCCGGTTCCTATGATGAATGTGTTAAACGGCGGAAAGCATGCCGATAATACGGTGGATCTGCAGGAGTTTATGATTATGCCCGTGGGGGCCTGCTGCTTTTCGGAAGCGCTCCGTTCCTGCGCAGAGGTGTATCACACGCTGAAAGATATTTTAAAAGGAAAGGGACTTTCCACAGCGGTGGGAGACGAGGGAGGCTTTGCGCCGGATCTGCCGGATACGGATTCGGTTCTCACGCTTCTGGTGGAGGCCATGGAGAAGTGCGGACTGCGTCCCGGCGTAGACATGGCCATTGCCATGGATGCGGCCTCCAGCGAGCTTTATGATGAGGAGCGGGACGTATATCATTTCCCCGGAGAGAGCAAGATGAGCGGAAAGGAAGTGCTGAGGCTTCGGGAAGAGATGGTGGATTATTACGAGAATCTGGTGAACCGCTTCCCCATCGTGTCCATCGAGGACGGGCTCCACGAGGAGGACTGGTGCGGCTGGAAGCTTCTCACCGGACGGCTGGGGGAACGGATCCAGCTTGTGGGGGATGACCTCTTTGTCACCAACACGGAGCGTCTTGGCCGGGGCATCGACCAGAGGATCGCCAATGCCATTCTGGTGAAGGTCAATCAGATCGGAACCCTTACAGAAGCCTTTGCGGCCACCCGCATGGCTCAGAAGGCCGGTTACCATGCGGTGATCTCCCACCGGTCCGGGGAGACGGAGGACGCCATGATCGCAGATATTGCCGTGGCCACAGGCGCAGGGCAGATCAAGACAGGCGCCCCCTGCCGCTCCGACCGGAATGCGAAGTACAACCAGCTTCTCCGCATTGAGGAGAAGCTGGGGAAGACGGCGGTGTACGAAAATCCTTTTGCGTCGTTTTAAGTCAAAGCATTCCGTGCTTTAAGATTCTTCCGGACGGGACGTCGTCGGTCAGGCGTCCGTCCCAGGCGGCGACCCGTCCGCCCTTTATGGTCCCGCAGGGCCAGCCCCGGAGTGTCTTTCCCTGGAAGAGGGAGAAGTCGGATCGGCTCATCAGCCTGGCGGGATCAGCCGTTCGGCTCACGTTCATGTCCACAAGGACCAGGTCGGCATCGGAGCCCGGCAGCAGGGTTCCCTTCTGCGGATAGATGCCGAAGATTTCTGCCGGGTTCTTGGTCATCAGGGGAACCAGCTTTTCCAGAGGAATCTCCTGACGGAAAAAGCCCTCGTTCAGGACGGAGACCAGATGGGTCGCCAGGGCGGGATAACCGGCAATGGCCTTTGCCATGCCGCCTGCCACCTGCTTTTCCGCACTGGTGATGGTGGTATTGTCCGTGCCGATGGTGTCAATGATGCCCTCCCGTATGCCGTCCCACAGGGCCTGCCGGTCTTTTGGCGAACGGAACGGGGGGAGCATTTTGCCGTAGGCTCCCACGTCGCTTCCGGTATCCAGCGACAGGTAGGGGGAGGTAGTCTCCACAAATAATTTGTCATGTCTGGCGGACCGAAGGGCCTCGATGCTTTCCCGGCAGGAGGTGTGGACGATGTAGGTGCGGAATCCCAGTTCCTTTGACAGATGGGCGGTCCTCACCACGGCTTCGCTTTCCGACAGGTTCGGATGGCTTTCTGCAAATGCCTCCAGGGTGTCCATGGACAGGAGCTCCATGGAGGCTTCCGTATATTCTACGATGGAGGCATTTTCTGCGTGTACGCAGAGGAGCGGGTCGGCGGGAAGCGCCGCCAGCTTCTGCATGCAGCGGACAATGAAGCCGTCCTCCTGGTGGGGGAAGAGCCCCGGAATCCCGCACATATAGACCTTAAAGGAATTCATGCCCCGTGCGCAGTAGTGGGGAAGCTCTGCAAGCTGTGCTTCCTCCCGCAGGGTAAGATGGGGAAAGATATCCACCCTGGAACGGATGGGTACCTGTTTCTCCAGAAGCTCGATCAGGGGAAGGTAGCTGTCCGGCCGGTTAAAAAAGGTGCCGATGGTGGTGACGCCGCCCAGCAGGGCGGAGCGGGTCTCCGTCTCCAGTTCTTCCTCCAGAGGGGCGAAGAGTCCCAGATGAGTGTGGGGATCCACAATGCCCGGAAGGACGTAAAGCCCTGCTGCGTCAACTTTAGAGACGGCGGAGGCAGACTCCGTGGTCAGGGCGGCGATCCGGCCGTCTTTGATACAGATATTGACGGCGAGGCGTCCGGCCTCCGGCAGGATGACGGTTCCGTTTTCGACAACCAGGTCATACCTGGGGCGTGCGGATACTGCAGGCCGGACGGCCAAAGGCGCAGATGCCTGCGGCGGGGCAGGCGGCGCCTGGAACAAAGAGGCAGGCACGGGCCGGGGCGCAGGACTTTCTGCCTGCGCAGGAGGGGCAGCCGGCTGTCTGGCATTTTCATGTACCAGCCGGATCCCCCGCCGTTTCGCCGTTTCCCTGGCCAGGTCGGTGAGCCGGTCATCCGGCCCCAATACATACTCCGTTTTTCCCTGACGGCCAAGGGCGGTTATATCGTTGGCAGTAATGAATTTTTTCACTGTTATTCTCCGATTGCTGCGCGGAGCCCCGGCATTTCCTGTGATACGGCAGTTCCGAGGAGCGCCAGCTCTGAATTGATGATTACCATGTCAAAGCCCTTGTCGAACCAGTTCTTTGCGGCCTGGAAATTGCCTGCAAAGACGCCCAGCCGTTTTCCGGCGGCGCTGGTCTTCTCGCGGAGGTACAGGATCGTATCCACCAGCCTGGGGTTGGAGAACTGACCGAAGATTCCCATATCCATGGAAAGATCCCCCGGGCCGATAAAGAACATATCCACAAAGTCGGCGGATTCAGCCAGGATCCCGTCTATGTTTTCCACGGAGGCCACGGTTTCAAGCTGAATCACGATGTTTGTGGTCCGGTTGATATCACCGGCCTCTCCCAGCTTTCCGATGGAATCGCCGTATTCCCAGAGACGGGAGGGGCCGACGCCCCTGCGGCCGGTGGGAGGGTACTGGCTGTAGGATTTCAGGCGGACGATATCATCCACGGTCCGGATCTGAGGGATCAAAAGGGCGTCTGCGCCGATGTCCAGTGCGCCGGTCACCATCTCGTAGGAGAGGGTGGGGACACGGACCATGCCGTAGGTGGGAGTGTGGGCCAGGGACTGGAGCATCTTCTGGAGAGTCTCCAGGTGGATCGCATTGTGCTCGCTGTCAATGCAGACAAAGTCAAAGCCCAGGTGTCCCACGTATTCCGTCATGACCGGATGAGGCGTGCCGATGAAGGTCCCTGCCAGCTTCCGGCCGGAACGGATGACTTCTTTAAAGAGAGGCTTACTGCATCCTCTGTAGATGGCGGCGCCGCCGTAGCCTCCGCCGGTGCTTCCGGGAGTGACGGAGCCTGTCTGAGAGGGAGCCGGCGAAGAGACGGGAGCCTTCGGGCTTTCATTTGCAAGGACGATCTCCATGCCAAGACGGCCGAGCTCCTCTCTGGCCAGGTCTGTCATCAGCGGCATTTCTTCCATGGGGATCTGTCGGATCCCTTTTTTGCTGTATTCCAGTATTTCGTTTTTGGTAAGGATCTTCTGCATAAGCCGTCACCTCCTTAATACAACTGCCTGAGACTTTGATCCGGCTTTGCGATCACGTTGGTATGAACCACTTTTCCGATGCGGGAGACGGCTTCCTCTGCGGCGTCCAGGGCGGCGCGGACTGCCCCGATCTCTCCCTTGACGATCACGGCGACCATGCCGGCCCCGGTGTTTTCTTTTCCGACGATGTCCACGTTGGCAGCCTTTAATGCGGCATCCGCCGCAGTCACTGCACATACGAGGCCCAATACTTCAATATATCCATATGCGTCCATGATTTCCTCCATTCTGTGCGTGCCTTACAGCACAAATAGATATGGGTGAGCTGTTTTTCGGTCACCCCTTCCGGCTTACCCTTCCTGAACCATTTGAATGTTCAGGATCTTCTGGGCGTCTTTGCCCGGTCTTGCGATCACGTTGAAGCTGTGCAGGGTTCCCGCCTGCTTTGCGGCGTCGACGCCTGCGTCAATGGCCGTTCTCACGGCGCCGATCTCCCCGCGGATGGCAACAGTCACCATGCCGCCGCCGATGACTTCGATGCCGTCGATCTCGATATTGGCCGCCTTTACCATGGCGTCGGCGCCGGCGATCGCCGGCA
>CATJIW010000262.1 GCA_949740745.1 uncultured Lachnospiraceae bacterium
CCTACCGATTCCATAGATATAAGTCAATCCGATTTCAATGCGCTTTTCTCTCGGTAAATCGACACCTGAAATACGAGCCATGTGTATTGTACCTCCATTATTATTTTTACTGCCGGTGTATCCTTCTGCCGCATTCACGGCATATCTGCCCACAGGGCTTCCGTCTTCTTTAAGCCCTCAGACAATTTCATCACCACGAACAACCCTGCCGGGCGTGTTCCTGATGCAGCCGCCGGTTTTAAAAACCTGACATATTACAGATAAAACAACTCTCTTCCGGGAATATTAACCCTGACGCTGTTTGTGCTTCGGATTTTCACAGATAATCCGAATGCTGCCTTTTCTCTTGATTACCTTGCATTTTTCACAGATCGGTTTCACCGATGATCTAACTTTCACAGGTTCTCTCTCCTTTCCCAGTACTTTCCCAAAAAAGTCCGCATACCATTATAGCACCTTCCTTTTTGAAAAGCAAGCATTTCCTCCGGGTTTCTTCATGTTTTTATTGCCGCAGTCCCCTGCTTATTTATCTCTCCAGATGATCCTTCCCTTGGACAGATCATAAGGTGACAGCTCTAAGGTTACTTTATCTCCCGGAAGAATCCTGATGTAATTCATTCGGAGCTTTCCGCTGATGTGTGCCAGCACCTGATGTCCGTTTTCCAGTTCTACCTGGAACATGGCATTGGGCAGCTTTTCAATTACGGTTCCTTCGATTTCAATCACGTCACTCTTGGACATCCGTTACCTCCTGCTTGATGCGGCCCCCGGCTGAAAACAGCCGGACAGCCCGTTTGATCTCTTCATTTCTTACCGGTCCCTCCCCCTCGGAAAACAGTTTTCTGAGGTCATCCTGTGCATGAATGAACTCCAGATGTTTCCTCTGCTTCCGCCGGGGCTTCTCCATGGTCCTTATCTTTCCGTCGGCCAGAAGATATTTCCCCTCTTCATATCCGACAACCACATACGGCTTTCCCCTGTCATGTCCGGCTTTCGGGACGGCAAAACTGCCGATTTCCTTTTTCATATCCGCCACCGCCTACAAAGACAGGATTTCCGGAGCGCCTTTTGTAATCAGGATCGTGTTCTCATAATGAGCCGCCAGGGAACCGTCCGCAGTCGCAACCGTCCAGTCATCGTCCATCCACTTCACGTCGCAGCGTCCCATATTGATCATAGGCTCAATGGCCAGGGTCATCCCCGGCCGCAGCCGGATTCCCCGTTTTCCCATATCGAAATTAGGTACCTCCGGATCCTCATGCATCTTCTTTCCGATGCCGTGTCCTACCAGATCCCGGACGACCCCATAGCCGAAGCTTTCGCAAAACCTCTGGATCGCTTTCCCGATGTCATTCAGATGATTGCCGGCCACCGCATATTTGATACCTTCAAAAAAGCTCATTTTCGTCACGGAAATCAATTGCTCCGCCTCTTTGCTGATTTCTCCGATACCGTAAGTCCTGGCCGCATCCGACTGGTAGCCCTTATAGATCAGGCCCGTATCCAGGCTCACAAGGTCGCCCTCCTTAAGCCTGCGCCTGCTGCTTGGAATTCCATGAACCACCTCGTCGTTTACCGACACGCATACCGATGCGGGAAAGCCGTTGTAATTCAGAAAGGAAGGGATGCATCCGTAGCTTCGGATAACCTCCTCGCAGATCCGGTCAACTTCTTTCGTCGTCATCCCCGGCCTAAGCGCCTTTTCCAGTTCCAGATGGGTCCTGGCCAGAAGCTTCCCGGCCTCTCTCATCAGTTCAATTTCCCGCGCTGATTTGATACTGACTGCCACGTCTACTCTCCTAATATCCTGCAGACCGCCGCAAAGACATCTTCCATGTCCACGGTTCCGTCCACGTCCTTCAGGCATCCCTGTCCGCCGTAATACTCGATCAGCGGCTGCGTCTGCTCATGATAGACGGAAAGACGGGTCTTCACGGTTTCCGCCCGGTCGTCGTCTCTCAGGATCAGCGCCTCGCCGCATCGGTCGCAGACACCCTCCTTCTGAGAAGGCGCATGTTCAACATGATACGTGGCCCCGCAGGATACGCAGGCCCTTCTGCCGGACATCCGCTTCACGATGTTCTCATCCGGAACCTCCACGTTGATGGCATAATCGATCTTCTGCCCCAGGTCCGCAAGCACTGCATCAAGGCTTTCCGCCTGAGGAATGGTCCTGGGAAAGCCGTCCAGCACATACCCCTTCTCACAGTCGGCCTGCTTTACCCGGTCCGCCACCAGATCCACCACCAGCTCGTCGGGAACAAGCGCTCCCTGATCCATGTATGCCTTCGCCTTCTTCCCAAGCTCCGTACCGTTTTTGATATTGGCCCGGAAAATGTCACCCGTGGAGATATGGGGAATCCCATACTTATCGGCGATCTTCTTGGCCTGGGTCCCTTTGCCCGCCCCGGGCGCTCCTAACATCACAAGTCTCATACCTTATCCTCCAATACAAAAAAACACCCTTTCCCAATCCTTCGGGAAAATCCGGCAAAACGCGTCTTCAGCGCATTTTCCTGGATGCTTCGCAATCAGGTTAACCGGCACAGGAAACTTGCGTCTCCCCTGCCGGAACCGTTTGTCTGAAACAATGTCAATCATTCAAGAAGCCCTTGTAGTACCTGACTAACATCTGGGACTCAATCTGCTTCAACGTTTCAAGAATAACACCCACGATAATGATAATGGAGGTGCCGCCGAAGGAAAGGGAGCCGATGTTAAACAGCCCGGAAAAGAGGATCGGGATCACGGCCACGATGGTAAGCCCCACTGCGCCGATGAACACGATATAATTCAGGATCCGGTTCAGGTAATCCGAGGTGGGACGGCCCGGACGGATGCCGGGAATGAAGCCGCCCTGCTTCTTCATGTTATCTGCAATCTCGATCGGGTTGAAGGTGATCGAGGTGTAGAAATAAGCAAATGCCACGATCAGCAGAATATAGACCAGAAGCCCCAGGCTTAAGACCGGGTCTGACGGCCTGCACCAGCTCGAAGAGCTCAGGGCCAGAAGGACCCTTCCGCCGAAGGTGGAATAATCCACGTTGAAAAACTGCGAAATCACCGAGGGAATCGACATCAGGGAGGACGCAAAGATCACCGGAATCACGCCGGCGGTGTTGACCTTCAGCGGAATGTTGCTGGACTGCCCGCCCACGAACTTCCTTCCCTGCATCTTCTTCGCATACTGCACCGGAATCCTTCTCTCACCGCCCTGCAAAAGAACGACAAAGGCCACCATAACCAGAATCACAGCCAGGATAATCACGGCAGAAAGCACTGCCTTCGCCACCGAGGTTCCTGCCATGAACCGCTCGTAAAGAGACATGAAATCTCCCGGAAGCCCCGAAAGGATGTTGATCAGCAGGATGATGGAAATTCCGTTTCCGACGCCCTTCTCAGTCACCCGCTCGCCAAGCCACATAAGGACCGCACTTCCGGCCGTCATGGTCACAATCACCACAATGGCATTGTACCAGGTGAACTGAAGCAGAAGGCCGGACCGGCCGAAGCTGATGGTCATGGCGATGGACTCGATAAGAGCCAGCGCCACGGTCACGTACCTGGTCAGCTTTCCGATGAACTTCCTTCCCTCTTCGCCTTCCTTCTGCATCTCCTCCAGTTTCGGAATCGCAATGGTCAGAAGCTGAATGATAATCGAAGACGTAATATAGGGAGTAATGCTCAGCGCAAACACGGACATCTGCGTAAAGGAGCCTCCGGTCATGGCGTCAAAGAAGTTGAACGCCGTGCCGGACTGCCTGGCAAACCAGTCTGCAAAATACGCCGTATTCACACCCGGAATCGGTATGCATGCCCCAAGTCTCACTACCACTAAAATGAAGAATGTGAACAGGATCTTTTTCCTGATTTCTTTGATCTTAAACGCATTCTGGAATGTCTTCCACATGTTAGATCCCCTCTGCACTTCCCCCAGCCGCTTCAATTTTTGTTTTTGCACCCTCGCTGAATGCGTTCACCTTAACCGTAAGCTTCTTGGTTAATTCGCCGTTTCCGAGAATCTTGACCCCGTCTCTGGGATTCTTCACGATGCCGCACTCCATCAGAGTCTCGACGGTGACCACCGCATCATTGTCAAACCTCTCCAGCGCCTCTACATTAATGCCTACGATTGTCTTGGAATTTCTGTTTGTGAAACCTCTCTTGGGAAGTCTTCTGTATAAAGGCATCTGGCCACCCTCAAAACCAGGTCTGGGAGCGCCGGAACGTGCCTTCTGGCCTTTGTGTCCCTTGCCCGCAGTCTTGCCGTTTCCGGAACCATGTCCGCGGCCTCTTCTGAACGCATCGCTGTGCTTA
>CATJIW010000263.1 GCA_949740745.1 uncultured Lachnospiraceae bacterium
CTCCACTCCGTCCATGGTCACAAAGAGACGGCTTTCCTTTCCGCCCGTCTCCGGCTCTCCGGCGCTCACCCCCTGCACGTGCCGCTCCAGAGAAAGGGCCAAAGCCCTGGCCTTTGCCAGAATCCATTCTGCGCCGTCCGCCGGCCCGGCCGTAAGAAACCCCTCCGGGACACCGGTCCAGCCGGCCGAAGGAGACACAATACCTCCGTCAAACTCCAAAAGCTCCGGCTCCAGAGCCTCCTTTCGGAGATCGTCCCGCTTCCGCAATTCAAGCCGAAGGCCGGAAAACGCCGAAAGCTCCGCCGCCGCCTCATCCTCCGAAAGCCCCCATCCCAGGAGAATCTCCTCCATGGAGCCAGAGGCCGTGAACCAGAACACCTCATAGCCCTTCTTCCCAAGCTCCCACAGACAGGCCAGGGCAAACAGATCGTCCCCCACCACGGCCAGACGCTCCCTCTTTTTCGGAAGCATGAACCGGCTGACCTTTCCGGAGCCCCCATAAAGGGCGCAGGCCCGTTCCAGCGCCGGAAGCACGATCCCCTCCCCGGACTCCGCCAGCTTGCAGCCCTTTACACAGGCCCCGCTGCAGCACTTCGACAAAAGGAACAAAAACGGCGTCACCGTCCGGATTACTGCCGCCGCCTTCCTGAAATCCCCCTTCGCCCCATAAGCGCACACCTGGCGCATGTCAATCCGGAGCGGACAGGCCGCCTGACAGCCGGGCGGATCCTCCCTGGTACAGACCGCCTCCCGCTCATGCAGCTCCTCCTGCCCGAAGGCCTGCTTCATCCGATAATGTTTTCCGATCACCTGCTCCATGACATCCTCCCATTATGCAATGCGCCAAAAGACCGGCCTTTTTGAAAAGAGAATCCTGCAGAAGCAGGATTCTCCCGTCATAGCTTTTCTTCTTTCATTAAACCCTTTATCCGTCCCGCATCTTACAGAGCGTCGATGGCCGCCTTCACAACCTCCGGGCGGGCCGGGATCTTCGTAACTCTGGCGCCGGTGGCATTATAAATGGCATTGAGGATAGCCGGGTGAGGCGCCGCAAGCGGTCCCTCTCCGCAGCCGGCTGCGCCATACGGTCCAAGAGGACGGGGATGGTTGGTCTGATAGACCAGTTCAATGTCATCCGGCACGTCGTTGGGATACGGAATGCCGCACTTCTGGAGAGTGGTATGCTTCTTAAGATCCTCAAAATCCTCCGAAAGCGCAAGGCCGATTCCCTGTGCGATGGCGCCCATGACCTGGCCGTCCACCACGATCTGATTGATAATGGTTCCGAAATCAGATACCATCGTAAACTTCACAACCTTCACCTTGCCGGTCGCCATCTCCACCCGTACCACAGGAAGAGAAATGCAGTACATGTAAACAGAGAAGGGATTGCCCTGCGCCGTTTCCATATCGCAGTCCGAACAGCCGGTGGCCACCCATTTGCCCTCATACTTAAGAGCCAGGCCCTCCGCCTTCATCTCGTCATAGGTACGGAAGGATCCGTCCGGCTTCTTCATGGCGTCAATCAGCATCTCACAGGCCACGCGGGTCGCATTTCCGGACATGACATTGGAACGGGATCCGCCTGCGGGACCGGAATTGGGCGTCAGGCCCGTATCATTCATGACCAGCTTAATCTGCTCCGGCGTAAAGCCCGCCTGCCTGAGCGTCTCATGGGCATGGGTCAGAGTCCCGATGTCGGCACCCTGTCCGTGATCCTCCCAGGAATTGTAAATGGTAACCGTGCCGTCCTCATTCAACTGCGCCCAGGCTTCCGAAGAATCCACGCCGTCCAGACCGCATCCGTAAATGCCAAGCGAAACGCCGACGCCGTATTTATACTTGCCGTCCTCGCCCTTCGTCTTGTTTAACTCCTCCGCATACGCCTTGTTGGCCTGATATTTGGGCCTTGCCAGGTCAAATAGATCCTCCAGGCAGTAAACATCCGGCTTGCAGCCGTTGGGCGTAGTCGAACCCTCCGACTCCTTATAGCAGTTCATGGCACGGAACTCAAAGGGATCGATCCCCATCTTCGCCGCCATCACATCCAGGGCAATATCGCCGCCCATAAAGGACTGAGGCGCGCCATAGCCGCGGAAGGCCGCGCCGTAGGCATGGTTCGTGCAGACCGTCTGAGACTTATTGCGGATATTCTTAATATCCATGCCGGCGCCCACGAACTGGCTCAGACGCATGGTAAGCAGATCGCCGAACTCCGAATAAGGGCCGTGGTCAATGTAGTTGTCCCCTTCCAGAGCCAGGAGTTTGCCCTTCTCGTCTGCCGCCAGCTTGATATTCATAAAGCCGGGGCTTCTCTTTCCGGTATAAGTAATCATCTGATACATGTCAAAATTCAGGGCCACGGGGCGCTTCGTCACCAGACCCGCCACGCCCACCAGAGCCTCGATGGTCGGGGAGAACTTATAGCCGAAGGTGCCGCCCGCATGGAGCTGGACCAGTCTCAGCTTCTCCGGAGCCACGCCGATGCCCTCGCCGACCATGGCATGGTGCAGATGAATGCCGATGGATTTGGAGTGGATGGTCAGACGGCCTTCCTCATCCGTGTAGGCATAAGCCACGTCCGGCTCAATGGGAAGATGAGGCTGGCGGGAACAATACGCTTCCACCTCGACCACATTGGGAGCCGTTTCCATAATGGGAGCCGTTTCCCCGCCCTTGATACAGTTGGTTTCATAATATACGTTAGGCGTGCCGGGATGGATCTCAATGGCATCGGGAGCCATGGCCTCCGGAGCGGACATATAAGCCGGAAGGACCTCCAGCTCTACCTTCACCGCCTTAGCCGCCGCCTTCGCATGCGCTGCCGTGTCGGCACAGACCATGGCAATGGCGTCGCCGTACTGGAACACCTTCTCGTCGCAGAGAATCGGGCGGTCCCAGCCGTCCCCCTTATTGGTGGGGAAGGTAATGAGTCCGGTGATCCGGTTCTTGCCGGGCACGTCCTTGTATGTAATAATCCGCTCCACGCCGGGCATCTTCTCCGCTTCCGAACAGTCAATGCCCTTAATATTGGCATGGGAAACCTCCGCCTGCACCAGAGCGACCTGCAGCGTATCCTCCGGAAGATTCTTAATCTCGTCGGCGCCGAAATTCCACTGGCCGGTCACCTTGGCGGCGCCGGAAGGACGGGCATAGCTGGTACCGATGATCTTATTGTCTGTAGGAAGGAACATCAAGTCCTCCTTGGACATCTCGCCCCGAAGCACCTTCGCCGCATCCATGACAGCGTCAATGAGAGGCTTATAACCAGTACAGCGGCAGAGATTCCGATTTTTGTTGAACCATTCCCGCACCTCTTCTCTGGTGGGAGAAGGATTGTTCTCCAGAAGCACCTTGGCACTCATAATAAAGCCGGGAGAACAGAACCCACACTGGGCACAGCCATGGGCCACCCAGGCCGCCTGAAGCGGGTGAAGATCCTCCAGCGTCCCGATCCCCTCGATGGTCTCCACCTTCGCATAATCCGGAACTTTCCCAATCTTCGTGATACAGGAGCGGGTCACCTTTCCGTCTACGATGACATTACAGGCGCCACAGTGTCCCTCACCACAGCCGATCTTACAGCCGGTAAGGAGCAGTCTGTCCCTCAGCACCTGTGCCAGAGACTCGCTCCCTTCCACAACAATGGTGCGCTCTACCCCATTAATAATAAGAACTTTCTTGATCATTCAAAAACCTCCTCGTATAATAAGTTTGTAAG
>CATJIW010000264.1 GCA_949740745.1 uncultured Lachnospiraceae bacterium
CCGGGAGAAGCCCTCTGCGCCGTCGAGGCAAGACCTGGTAAGACAGGAGGGACCCTTTCCCGACTGGCTTCTGTGGTTCTGGGCTTGCCGGAACGCCTGGCGCTGCAGGCTTCGAACAGAATAACTGCCAGAATCCGCTCCACAGCTTCGAGTTCCGCATTTTCTCACCGCTCCATAACAGGCATTTGCGAAACTCCATAATTCACTGTACCTTCTGGCAATATTTCCGGGAGAAGCCCTCTGCGCCGTCGAGGCAAGACCAGGGAAGACAGGAGGGACTCTTTCCCGACTGGCTTCTGTGGTTCTGGGCTTGCCGGAACGCCTGGCGCTGCAGGCTTTGAACGGACATATTGCCAGAATGCTCCCAAAATTACACGTTTCGCAATTGCCGTCTATTCTACCACAATACTGAAGGGAGACGCCCATGTTAAGAGAAAAAACCATCGCCGTAACCGACTGCGACCACAAAAACATGAACGAGGAAGAAGCCGTCTGCGCGCGCCACGGCCTGAAGCTGGAGCTGTTCCAGTGTAAAACGGAGGAGGACCTGATCGCCGTCCTGCCGGGCCGTCCGGCAGTCCTCAATCAATATGCACCCTTTACGGAAAAGGTGTTCGCCGCCCTGCCGGACCTCAAGCTAATCGTCCGCTACGGTGTCGGCGTCAACAACATCGACCTGGAAGCGGCCTCCCGCCACAGAGTCGCAGTATGCAGCATCCCGGACTATGGGATCCAGGAGGTAGCCGGCCATGCCTTCGCCCTGATGATGGCCCTGACCAGAAAGCTCCTTCCCATGGACGCCGCCGTAAAGGCCGGACGCTGGGACTATGCCGAAAGCATCCCCGTCTTCCGCTATCGGGAGCTGACGGTGGGCGTCATCGGCCTGGGGCGGATCGGATCCTGCTTTGCAGAGCTTGTGAGGCCCCTGGGCTGCCGGATCCTGGGCTGCGACCTTGTACCCTGCGGGCCGGATTTTGTGGAATCGGCAGATCTCGATACCCTGCTCAAAGAAAGCGACGTTATCTCCATCCACAGCAACCTGGAGACCTCCAGGCACCTGATCGGCGAAGCTGAACTGGCAGCCATGAAGCGGACCGCCTGCCTCATCAATGTGTCCCGCGGCGGAATCGTTGACGAGGCCGCCCTGGCAGAGGCCCTGAACCGGGACGCCCTGGCCGGAGCCGGAATCGACGTGACAGAGATCGAGCCCCTTCCCGACGCCTCCCCCCTCCGCACGGCAAAAAACATCATCCTGACCCCCCACATGGCCTGGTATTCGGAAGAGGCTTCCTCCGACCTGAAAACCAAAGCCGCCGAAGAAGCTGCCAGGTATCTCACCGGCAGGCCTCTGAAGAATCAGGTGAATCCCTTCTGATTCTCAAACAGCACACAAAACCCGCAAAAATTGCGAATCATTTAAACATCGACGGGCTTCTGACTCCTGCTTCCTGGAAAAGCCCTCTGCGCCATGGAAAGGAGACCATGGAAATCGGCGGGCCTCTGCCCGACTGGTTTCCTCTCTTATGGGCTCCTTGGAATGACCGGCGCTGCAGGCTTTGGATGGAGGCATGCCGAAGAAGCCGCTCCGCAGCTTCGGATTTCACAATTTGAATAAAATCTTCACCGAGAAAGGAATCTTGATATGATGAAAGCAATTGTTTATGCAGGCCCCGGACAGGCCGAGCTTCGCCAGGTGCCGAAACCAGAAGCCAAAGACGGGTGGGCGCTGATCCAGGTTTCCCACGCCGGAATCTGCGGCAGTGACCTGACCATCTTTTCCGGCCATCACCCCAGGGCCAAAGCGCCCCTTGTCATGGGCCACGAATTTTCCGGCTGGCTTAAACAGGATATTCCCGGCCTTCCCGCAGGCACTCCCGTGACCGTCAACCCGCTTCTTTCCTGCGGGCACTGCACTCCCTGCCTGGAGGGCGACAGCCATGTCTGCAAAACCCTCGGCCTCCTCGGAATCGACTGCGACGGCGGCATGGCCGAATACGTCATCGCCCCGGTTCCCATGATCCTTCCGCTCCCCGAAGGCGTCTCCTTAAAGCTGGGCGCCTTTATCGAGCCCGTGGCGGTCGCCGTCCACGCCGTCCGCATGGCCTCGTATCTGCCCGGCGACAGCGCCCTTGTCTTCGGCGCAGGCACCATCGGGCTGGCGACGGCCCTCACCCTCCGGGAATTCGGAGCGCCCTCCGTCACGATCTGCGAGCCCAATCCGGTCCGGTTAAAGCTTGCCGAAGCCCTGGGCTTTCACTGCATCCAGAGCGGGGACGGCCTTCTGGAACGGCTTCTTGAGGAGACCTGCGGCGACGGCTACGACTCCGTGTTCGACTGCGCCGGCCACCAGTCTGTCGCCGACATTCTCCCCGACGTAGTAAAAATCCGCGGGAAGATCGAGATCGTCGCCGGCTACAAGACGCCGCCGTCCATGAATTTCCAGAAGGGAATGTTCCGTGAATTTTCCATTCAGTTCACAAGAGTCTACCGGATGAAGGATTTCCGGATCGCCGCCGGGCTGGCCGCAAAAAATCCGGACTATGAGAGGCTGATCAATTACGAGCTTCCCCCGGAGGAAGCAAAGAAGGGCTTCGAACTTTTGACCACACCCACCGATGCCGTGAAGGTCATGTACCGTTTTCATTAAAAAAGCTGCTGCGAAATAAAAGGAGGTTTTCATGCTTTTTGATATTTCAGGAAAAAACGCCGTCATAACCGGGGCCAGCCGCGGCCTCGGCCTTGGGATCGCCGAGGGCTACGCAAAGGCCGGAGCCAACCTGATCCTGATCTCCCGCCATATGCCGGAGGAAACCCTCGCCCGCCTGAAAGGCTTCGGGACAAAAGTAAGCGCCTACGGCTTCGACCTTAATGCGCCGGAGAAGATCCCCGCCCTCATCGGGCAGATTCTTAAAGACTGGGGCCGGATCGACATTCTGGTCAACAACGCCGGCACCCAGCGCCGGAACGATTCCGTAAGCTTCACCGACGAGGACTGGGACTTTGTCTGCACCGTCAACCAAAAGAGCGTCTTTATCCTCTGCCGGGAGGTCGGCCGCCACATGGTGCAAAATGGCAGAGGCAAAATCATCAACTTCGCCTCCCTGCTCTCCTTCCAGGGCGGCCTGCGGGTTCCCGCCTACGCCGCCAGCAAGGGCGCCGTCATGCAGTTCACGAAAAGCCTTGCCAACGAGTGGGCCGCCTGCGGGGTCAACGTCAACTGCATCGCCCCCGGCTACTTTGACACAGATATGAACACGGCCCTTCTAAACGACCCCGTCCGGAGCGAACAGATCTCCGTCCGCATCCCGGCCGGCCGCTGGGGAAAGCCGGAGGATCTGGTCGGCACAGCCGTCTACCTGGCCAGCAGCGCCTCCGATTACGTGAACGGCGTCACTATCCCGGTGGACGGCGGATGGCTGGGACGTTAAAATCCGGCCCAGGCTCCGTTCAGACGTCAAATGCGTCACGGACCCGTCTCAAAATCTCCGCCCCGATCTCCTCCGGCATCCGCCCGTCGGTGGCCACGGCAAAGTCTGCGGCGGCTTCATAGGCAGGCCGCCGTTTTTCCATAAGCTCTTTGATATGTCCGAGGGTCACCGTACCGCCCAGGGCCGGCCGGCCCGTTCCGTCGCCCACCCGTTTCAGGATCGTCTCCGGCCGGGCGGTCAGAAGGACGATCACTCCGTTTTCTTTTAACAGTCTTACATTCTCCGGACGGAGCACTGCGCCGCCGCCGCAGGAGAGGATTCGGCCGGCGGGAGCCTTCCCCCCCGCAGACGGCAGGCCGCCGGCAAGCTCCCGGATGGCGGCCGTCTCCAGGTCCCGGAAGGCGGCCTCGCCGTCCGTCTCAAAAATCTCCGGGACCAACCGGCCCTCCCGCCCCTCGATCCACCGGTCCACGTCCTCCTCCGGCATTCCCGACAATCTGCCGAGGGCGCGGGAAACCGTTGTCTTTCCTGCGCCCATAAATCCGATCAATGCGATATTCATAGCTTCGCCATCTCCCTGTATTCCTGCTTCCACCCGGTTAAAAGCCCCTGGACGCCGGCTTTTCTGCGGACGGAGTCCTTTTCCCAGAGCTCCCCCACGGCCCTTGCCCGACCGGAATATTTGAGGTGCTTATAAAGAGTCTCGTACTCCTCCCTCCACTTAAACTGCTGCTCCGCCGGAACGGCCAGCATCATGGCCTCCGGAAGCTCCGTGCCCTCATCCATCTGACATAGCATATAAATCTCCTTCAGGATTTCCTCCTGCTCCAGATGCTCATAAGCCCGCTCGAAGCATTCCAGCGCCCGTTCCGACTCAAACAGCCCGGCGCAGGCCACCCCCTTGTTATGGTAAAGGGCCCCCATAAACTCTCTCGTCATTCCCTTGTCCGGCTCCCCGGCCGCAATGGCGTCATAAAGCTGGACCGCCGCCGCATACTTGCGCTTCTGCAAAAGATAATCCGCCTTTTTCTTGGCCCGCTCCGAGGGCTTCGCCCGCCTGATCCATTCCAGCTGAGTCTTAAAGGCTCCCAGCTCCGCCTCGCTGTAATAATGGATGTCCTGCAGGATCATATAAAGGATCTGGGGCATGTCCGACCGGTCCGTGACCCACTTGCGGATCTTCTCTTCCAGTTTTTCCATCCCAAGCTCCGTCCGGATAAAATAAAGCAGATGCTCATTGATAAAATCCGGCTCCAGAAGGAACACATAATTATAAATAAAATAACAAAGCTCCTCCCCGGAATGAAGGGAAATCCCCAGCTCATCCACCGGATAGGGATTTTTCACCTGTCTGCCGCTGCATAAAATCAAACCGCTCATATCGTCCTCTTCTGCCCCGGCCCCCTCCTGCGCTGCGCCCGAAGCCGCCCGCCGGATGCCGGAAGCCATACTGCATCATGCGCCGTGCATGCTGCACTATATCTGAAAATCCTCCCGGATCATCTGGCCCGATTCCGGGAAAAACTCCCCGAACCCCCGGTCAATGACCCGGATGCTGACCTGCGTTTCGCTCATAAACGCCGTAATGACCTCCACCCGGGTGGTCTTGTTGGGCCTGGCCGGAAATTCCGCCAGAGAAATCACAAACTTCGTCTGCCTTCCTTTTCCTGCCGGCGTCACCATAAATTCCAGCTGATTCGTATTGTCCAGAATGAAGGACGCCGCCGCCCTGGCCTCATACCATTCGCTTCCCGCCGAAGCCAGGATCAGCTGTCTGTCCCGGCCCCCGTGGCGCACCTGCATGCTGATCGTCGACGACAGCCGCCCCTCGCAGAGACACACATAAGGGTAAGAGCTGGTTTCCCTGAGAGTGTCACAGGCCATGTAAGCCGCCCCCCTGGCAAAAAGCCCCGGCCCCGCAAAGGCCCTCCGCTTGTTGCAGACCAGCCGCAGAAAGCCGGCCGCCCATTCACTTTCCTCAAAGCCCTTTCCTGTCAAAAAGACAGAGGTCATAATCTTTTTCTGCAAAAGCCGCTCCGCACAGGAGGTAAGGATGGTGTCCCCCAGCTTTTTCCCGGCTCCCGTTTCCAGAATCTCCAGGCTGAAGCCCTCCTCCAGCTCCTCGTGCCGGACCTCCACCACCTGAGGCCGCCTGCCCCGGACCACGTTCAGCTCATAATAATGCAGACCTGTTTCCGCCAGGTCAAAAAGACAGGACTGATTGATCCACAGATCCTTCTTCTGGCTGATCACATAAAACAGATACGCCTCCGCATGATTCGCCATATGGACCCGCTCCCTTGGAATCCCCATCCCGTCCGTTACCGGAAGGATCATGTCCATCAGGCTGCTGCTTTTATTCTGAAATGCGAACACCACGGCGGCAATCTCCGAAGCCCCCAGCCGGAGCATCGGGATCTCCAGAAGCTGCCGGATAAAAATCCGAAGCAGATCCTCCGCCGTGTACCGGATGCCCTCGATGGTGGCCGTTCCGCCCTTTCCCGCCAGCTTCACCAGCTTGTCCACCATGGTCCCCCTTCCGTAAAGGGCGCAGCGGTAGGCTTCCTCCCCGATATACCAGGTATCCGTTCCCTTTTCCTTACAGATCACCGTAGGGATCATGCAGGAGGCCTCCTCATCGGTCAGGCCGATATTTTCCACGTCACAGATCCTTGGATTATAACAGCTCATCTGGCTGTAATCATCGCACACGTCAATTCCCAATACTAATTCCTGCATTCCTCCACCTCAAGCCCGCAGGCCCTCCGCCCGCAGGCACACCGCCTACAGACATTCAAATATCCGTTCTGTCATCTCGTCCCGGACCGCATAAGCCTCCATCTGCTGGCGCAGCGCATCGTCATTAAACGCCTGGATCCGCAGCATCCCGTCCAGCCGTTCCACCCTGCTGCCCGGCGGCGGATCCCCGTCGCCGCTGTAAGCCGCCGTTCCCCCGGCCGCCGGCTCACTGCCGCCGTCGTAGATCTCATATTCCATAGTCTCTCCGTAAAAAAGCGGCACCAGCTTGACAAAATATCCGCCGAACACATGGGGCATGGTTTCCACCACCACGTCGCCTCCGTCCGGAAGGATCCTCTGATGGATCCAGATGCTCTGGTTCTTCCTGCCCTGATACTCAATGACCGTCTTGCCCATCAGATCCCTGGGGAGCAGGATAAAGCGGGCCAGATACTTATAATATCCGAACACGATCTTTTTGGAGAACAGCTCGTCAATGATCTCCTGGCAGAGCCCCGCCTGCTTTTCCGAAAGGCTTTCCGCCATGCTGTAATACTTGGTCAGGGCCAGCATGCAGATCTCCGGCAGGCCGTCCCTCACCTCATGCTGCTGCGCCTGTACCTCGATATAGCCGATCACATCCCGGTCAAAGGGCTCGCTTTCTTCAAAATAGCGGCTGCTTTTTACCACCAGATAAGCCTTCACCAGGCTTTCATCCACGGATTTTCCTTCTATATAATAACGGAATACCCGGTCCAGATGGTTCCGGCTCCCGTCAAACAGCATCTGAGCCAGAAGCCGTTCCGGCATGTCATAAAGAGGCACCCTGCCCCCGGCCGCTGCAGCCGAAAGGATCCTGTGCATGGCGATGGACAGGCCGTTATAATGGCAGCAAAGGTATTCCAGCACCACCTCGTCGTACCGGTTCTGCTCAAAACAGTGGTTCGCCAGGGCCAGCAGAAAGCCGTCCCGCTCAAAATGACGCTTCAGGATCATCTTCGCCGTCATCTTAAGGGTCCGTCCGGCGCTTAAGCCCCGATAGCCGTAACGGACCGCCATCTTGTAGGCTTCCTCATAAAAATCCTTGGAGATCAGCGTTTCCATAACCTTGATCCTGTCGCCGGCAGAAAGAAACTTCTTGTCCAGATTCAGAAGATATTCGTCCCCCTCGTCACTTTCCTCCCGGTTATAATAAGAAACGATCTCCGATACCAGCCTTCTCCGGTAAAGCCCATGGATATTCTCCTCCTGGGAAATATCCTTGAATACCTCGATGTCCTCCGGCCGGTAAGGCTTCTTTTCCAGCGCCTTCTGGCACCTTAACAGCCGCAGCATCTCATGGCCCGGATAAAGCTCCTGGGTACGGGCCGCCAGCTCTGCGCTCTCCATCATGTCCTCCATGGCATAGGGGACGCCGCAGTAGCGGTTTCCGTAATCGTCCTGAAACAGCACGTACACATTTTGCAGGTACGCGGGCACATAAGCCCTTCCCCCCCGCAGAGGCACGGGCGGCGTCTCTCCCTTCATTTCCTCATAGCAGAGCACCACCTGGCACATCCGGTCATTGGCGCAGCGGATCTCCTTCGCATAAAGAAGCTTCGGAAGGACTCTGGCAATTTTCTCGTCCATCATCTCCGGGAAGATCATGGCCCGGTAAATCTTCGCCAGGTCGCCGTTCATATGGCCCTGGAACAACTGATCCACGGCAAATTTCTCGATCTGCCCCTCGTAAGCCCGGTAAACCTCTTCGTCGTCCTTCATAAACTCCAGCACGTTCAGATAAAGCACCGCCCTGGCCCGGTAATCCAGCGTATGGTTGTAGGAAAAATACAGAAGGATCATCCGGGGCAGCGCCCCCGCAAAGTCATCCGGAAGGGCATACAGGTAATATTCATACAGGCGGGTCAGATGGACGTCCTCCTCCACGCCCCGCTCATACCAGGAAAATGCCTCCCGGCTCCGGGCGTCTCCCCGGATCAGCAGGGCGCACACCGCCGTCAGGGTTTCCTGGGAAGGATACAGCTCATACATTTTCTGCAGAAGCCGCAGATAAAGCCCCTTCGCCGTCTTCACCTGAAGCGCCTGAAGCGCCGCCGTCCTGGCCGTCTCCTCCGTGATCAGACGGCGGCGGCAGCCAAACCAGAGGCTCTGGATTTCAAACTCCTCCATGACCCGGAGAAGCTCCGGGCTTTTCGCAAGCAGCCTGCAGGCCGCCAGATAAAGATAAGGGCTGCGGCAGCCGTTCCGGAAATGCTCCTTCATCCGGGAAAGGGCCAGGCTGTCATTCTCCACAAGCTCCTCGTCCATCTGCATCAGGATATAAAAAACCATGTCCGGGGCCACGCCGTCCTCATAATACCGCCGCAGAAGCCTCACCAGCGTCTGCCTCTGCACGGCTTCCCCGCTCTCCTTCGCCTTGAGATACATATAATAACAGTAAGACGCCACATCCTGCTCCCGGTTATCCAGGATCCCCTCCCGCACCTCGCCCAGAATCTGGCGGACCTGCTCCCGCTTCCCCTGCAAAAGAGCCACATCCGCCTGATAAAGCCGGATCCTGAGGGGATCCACCGCCGTGGAATGGGCTCTGGAGAGAGCCGTCTGCATGCTGTTTAATAAAAGATTCTGCTCATATTCCCCGGTCTCCTGCCGCAGGTAAAGAGAAACAAAATTTCCGAAATCCCGTTTCCAGCTCATCCCGTCGGCCCACCGCCTGTTGGTACGCATGACTACGGAAACGGGAATGACCTCCTCCCCGTAAACGCCCTTTATATAGATCCGGCCGTAATTCTTCCCCGCATGGAGTCCGTCCGTGTCGATCATATAAGCCACCTGACAGACGGCCCCGTCAAAATCCCGGTTCGTCACCGCTCTTTTGCCCAGCTTCAGCCACGGGCTGTCGGAAAAGACCTCCAGCCTCGTGTACCCCCAGGTACTCCGCACGATGGTAAAGGCATCGGTAAAGGGCTCCGCCGGAACCTGATATTCTTTTTTTCTCTCCTTCACGGAAAAACGGACAGGCTCTTTGGTCCCTGTCCCCACCAAAAACTCCTCCAGCGCATTCTGCCGGTTCCCCCGGCCCCAGATGCCGTCATATAGCGTCCGCACCCCGGCCGCCTGCATAAACGTACACCTGGCAAACTCAGAGGACTCAAAAAAACGGAGCGCCTCCTCCTCGTCTTCCCTCACCAGCCCGGCAAATTCCTCCAGCGTCTCAATCTGCCGGCCCTCCGGATCCATCGCACACACATGAAAACAATAAGGGATCCTGAATTCCCCGCCGCTGCACACGATCTGAAATTCCCCGGCAATGTCCTCGTCGGCATGAGAAGCGTCCACCTCATAGACCACCCGGCAGTCCTTCCCCACAAAATTATCGCTGAACAGGCTCACCCTGTAGTTGCTGGAATAGACGAGCCCCTTCACGGTCTTCCCCTGTTCGCAGACAATACGGAATTCGTCTCTCATTTTGTCGTCAAAGATCACCGGTGCTTCTATTTTTACCGTCGAAAAAGAAACCTGGATCTCATCGTAATCCATGATTCCCCTTGCAAGACGGTTGATTCTTTCTCTCATTTCTCCGCGTCACCTGCCTTTACTCCTGTATTCTATCATAAAAAGACAGGGTTCGCACTAGAAAAGCGGTTTTTTGACAAAAAATTTGTAAGAAACAATCCATACAAAAAACCAGAGGCCCTTCTTCTGCCTCTGGTTTTTCACGATTAACCGCAGTCCAGCGCCCGGTGGATGGCTTCTCCGAAGCCGCCTCCGCCTGCTTCAGGCGTTTTCCGCTCCGCCTGCCCCACATAGGCAAGATAAGCGTCCAGATCCGCCGTCCAGGTCTCTGCAGCCTCCGCCCTTTCTCCGGACAGCTCCTCCGCAAAATGCGCATTCAGAAACTTTTCCCGGAACACCTCCCGATACCAGCCGGGCTCCAGACGATACCCTCTTCCGACAGCCCGCCTCTCCTTCACATAAATATCCACCATGAGGTCCGCCTGGTTCGGATACAGCCTGACGATGTCTCCCAGGTTCCGGTAAAAGAAAAATCTTCTCCATCCGGCCCTTTCGTCCCCCATCCTTCCAAGCTCTTTGGGAAGCCGGCAAAAGGCTTCGACTCTTTTCCTTTCCGGGTTTACCCGCATCAGCCGGTTCCCCGTTTCCGGAACCAGCAGGAGCCCGCCGCTGCTCTTTATGAGGTTTGAATACCCCTTTCCTTCGCCGGCCGATTCCGACGGATAAAGCTCTGCGGCCCCCGTTTCCGCATCCCACCGGAGGATATCGCCGCTCCCCTGCATGGAAAACCAGAATGCGTTTCCGTCCGGACACAGGTCCGTCAGGGAATAATCCCCAACCCGTTTCACGGAAGTCTTTTTTTTATCCAGATCCGTGCAGGCCAGATACGGGCTGTTCCCGACGACTGCATAGACCTTCCGCCCGCTTCGAACGTACTGCCGGAAAAAGACAGGCTTCTTTTTATCCGCGGTCTCCTCCGGAATCCCCTCCCCATGGCCTGCCCAATATTCCGCCCTGCGCTTCCTCATGTCAAATTTCACAATCGGCTGTTCCAGGGCGGAGGGCAGCAACCACAATTCGTCACCGATTCGGCAAGAATCCACATATCTGTGTCCGTCATCCCCGTTCTCTTTCACGGCATAATAAGCCCGCTCCCCCGTGTCCAGATTCCAGACGCAGATGTTCCCTGCATATCCCGGCACGAAAAACAACTCTTTCCCGCAGGAATAAATCTGATGATACATGCCTGACTGCAGGGACCTCTCCCCTTCAAAGGAAAATAAATAATCGGCCCGCCCCGTTTTCTTGTCCAGCTCGAAGCAGGCGCTGCACAAGGCGTCTGCAACAATCCATGACGTATCCGTTTCATAAGCGTCCGTAAAAGACAGTTTCAGATCCCGCATCCGTTCCTCCTGATTTCATAAGGCTTCGATCACTCACATCCACATTTTATTTTTGAATACAGCGTTTCCACCCATTCCCAAACCGTCAGCACGCAGGCTTCTGTCTGCTCCTTAAAGGCGTTCACTAATTTTTCTTTGTCATTCAACGGCGTTACCACGATCAGGTCATACTGCCGCAAATCACATGCTTCCGGCCTTATGGTCCGAATCCCGTTCCATTCCTGGCTTCTTTTGTCGCAGACCGCCGGATGCAGATCTTTCAATTCTTCATACACCATGCGGCCAGGATTTGTAAAGCCATATATTAAGATTTTTTTGCAGCCGTTTCTCCTGCAGTCTTCCACAAAAACATCCTGTTTTTCTTTTGCAAGAGCCAGCCACTTTGTCATGAAGCTGTACAGGCAGCGATATTTTTCAGCCGGCATGAGCCTCCGGTCATGGACATTGTCCCCTCCCCACCAGAATATCTTCGGATTACGTAATCTTTCATCCTTCAAAACGTCCAAATATTCTTCATGATAGGGATGGCACGGATTTAAAACATCCTTTTCCAGATATGCATCCCCCGTCAGCTGAAACCATTCATAGATGGGATTCAGGCGGACCTGATCCACATGGAACTCCTTTACGCATCGTTCCACAAATTCCGGCAGCTCTCTAAAATTCCTGTCCTGAATGATCATGCTGACAGAAAAATCGTTAATTGCTCCCTCCTTCCGTAATTTTCTGATAAATCCGAGGTTTTCCAGAAGCTTTTCCAGATCATCATGACCGCCCGCCAGATACTTATACGTCGCTCTTTGAAAACTGTTTGCCGTTATCACGCAGCGGATGTGGTGTTTCGCCAGATGCTGAATCCTCCTCCAATGCGCCTCGTCAAATAAAATGCCGTTTGTCTCAATGGTAATCCTCAAATCGGGATTTGTCGGATGCAGCCGTTCCAGCATCTCCATCACATAAGGGGAAGCAAAGCAGTCTCCCTGGCCGTCCGTCGAGATATACCGTGCAGTCTGCAGCCAGGGTTCAAGCCTGTCTATAATCCGCTTCATGCTGCAAAGATATTTTTCATCCGGTACAAACACCTTTTTACGGCAGGACGGACACGAATGATTACATATGTAGTCAATGGCGCAGTTAAACTCGGACGGCCTGGCAGGCGCCGACAGCATTTCCTTTCCCGCATCCGAATTCTCGTCAACTTCCGTTAAGATGTCATTTTCACATCGCGGACAGCTCACTTTCCTGCAGAAGCGAAAGCTTCCGTCACGGACCGATTCCCTGATTTCTTCTGCCGCCGGACCGTTCCAGATCTCCTCCAACGAGTTTTCCAAAAGATTTCCGATTATCTTTGTGGTCCAGCTGCAGCATTTCACATCCCCGTTCGGCATGATATACACGTGCTGAAACGGTCTCTCACAGTATTTCATCCTTCTCCTCCGTCACAGTCCAAAAATAATGTCCTCAAACCGCAATATTTCAAAATCCACCTTCCCGGCCAGTTCCTCCGCAATCTCGTCAAAGTCATATGCCGTCACAACAACCGCATCCACTTCCGGCAGCGCTTCAGACGGATCGTAAATCGGCAGGGAATAGGTCAGCCTGTCAGCCCGCTTATCCACTCCGTAAACGACCTCGATTCCGCTGTCCTCCAAATCGTCGATAATCCTCTGCCCTATGTGGCTCATGCCGTAAATGGCCAGCTTCCGATATCCTTTTTCTTCAAAGTAATCCGCCAGTTCCTTATGGCGCTGCTTCGTCACCACGTATTGATTCATCGTCCGAAATAAATTCAGATATTTTACAGCATCCTTCCGGCTCTGTTTTTCTCCCTTATGCTTCCAGGCACAGACTCCTGCGCCTCCAAGCAGCATACCCGCCAGCAGCCTTCCAAAATCTCTTTTCTTCATCCTCATTCTCCTCACATAATCCATTTTCCGGGAAACGTCCTTTGCTCCATGGAAATAAGGCCGTGGAAAACAGAAGGCCCATGCCCGGTTCATTCATTCCCTTACGGACAGCTCCGCCAAAACCTCCGCAATCGACGGATGCGGAAAAACCGCATTCTGCAGCTGCCGGATCCCCAGACGGTTGGAAATCAAAATGGAAAAGACGGAAATCAGTTCCGAAGCACCGTCCCCCACAATCTGGCACCCCAGCACCGACCGGTCCCTTTTATCAATCAGCACCTTCAGGATCCCCCGCCCCTTTGGCGACTGGATCATAAACCGGCTGCTGTAATTCATGTCCGTTTTTAACACTTCAAATTCACCGGAATGCTCCTTTTCGCACCGGGCCTGATTTTTTCCGATCCAGGCAAGCTCCGGAGAAGAATAAATAACGCTTGGAATATTTTCGTAGATTAAAGCTGTGCTGTTTCCCGTGATCCTCCTGACCGCCGCCCTGGCTTCCGCCATGGCCGTATGCGCCAGCATGGAAACCCCGTTCGCATCCCCGCAGACATACGCCCCCGGAAGGGGCTCCTTCCAGAAGGAGACCGGTTTCCGGCCCGCCGCCAGGATTATCAGGTCTGCCGGCACAGTTTTTTCCTCTCCTTCTTCTAAATATCGGACACTATGGGTCTTTTCATCGATTTCTGCCACCTCGGCCCCGAATATAAACCGAATCCCCCTCTGTTTCAGCTGCCGGAGGTAAAAGGAAGAAATATCCTGATCCAGCACGGAAAGCGGATTCTTCAATCTGTCAATCACGACCACGTCTTTATGAATGTCCCGCAGAAAACCGGCAATTTCCAGCCCTTCGAACCCGGAGCCGATGATCACGGCCTTTTCCGGAATCTCCTCTTTGGCAAACAGCCCGCTTCCCGAAACTGCCGTTCCCCTTTGCAGGGCTTCCCGCAGCCCGTCTATGGCAGGAATGCATTCCTCCGATCCGGACGCCAGAATCAGCTCCTCCGCCCGGTAGACCCCCTGATCTGTTTCCAGCTCAAACCACTGCCCTTTTCTGATCCCCCTGACCTCTTCCCGCCTGATCTCTATGAGATCCCGGTTCAGCATGTATTCTAAGCTTTTCTTAAGCCTCTCCACATTGTTTCTTCCATACTCCACCGCCTTTTGCAGTGCGAATGGCTCTTCCCCGGATCTCCAGTTCTGCGACCGGTGACAGGTATCCGAGCAATAAATAAAACTTTTCATCGGAATGCATCCCCGGTTCAGGCATACGCCTCCCAGCTCCCCCTTCTCAAACAGAAGGACCCTGAGGCCCGCCTTCTCTGCCTCCAGAGCCGCCGTGTAACCGGCCGGCCCGCCCCCCACGACCGCCAAATCATATTTCATCGTCATCCCTCCATCCGCCGCCTGATCCGTCTGACAGCTTTTCCCGAATTAAATGAAACAAATCCCTGTACATTCTCTTTTTTATGTCGTTTTCGGCATCCCCCTGATAATAACGCGCCTCTGCCTTCGGAATATCTGCAGGACCCATTCCCTTCACACAGGCTTCAAATGAAAGGAGCGCCTCCGGACAGAGGCTGTCCGACTCAATATAACATCGTTCTATGACCGTATCCTTTAAGGACAGGCCCAGTACAACGTTTCCCCATTCAAAGCTTCCGGATACCGTCTCAAAGCCGGAAGGATAGTCCCCGTAAGTCCATTCTTCGGAAGAAAAGGTTTCTCTCATTTCCTCAAAAAGCGCTTCATCTATGGAAGGCCTTCCGGAGGTAACCTTCCAATATTCGCCAAAGGCAGAAAAAAGAGCACGCTTTACTTTTGAAACGTCAATATCCTTCCGAATATCGGCCAGATTTGTCACCCGCCCCTTTACGGACCCGATCCCTTTTAATTTTAATTTTGCCTCACAGGGCGTAAGACAGGCCTTCATTTTTTCCATGTCCGCCTTTACCAGAATCGTCCCGTGATGCAGTACGGCCTCAGCTTTCGTATAAAATGCATTTCCCGATACCTTAAAGCCTCCCGCCATAACGTCGTTCCTTCCGCTCAGGCGGCCCGAAATTCCGACAAACTCCAAAGCCTTCACCAAACAGGCAAAAACCCGCTCTCTGTCATAACACTCTCTGCGGCATATAAACGAATAATTTAGATTCCCCAGATCATGATAAACGGCTCCTCCGCCCGTCACCCGCCGGACCAGCTCTGCGCCCGATTCCCGGAGGAAATTCATGTCGCATTCTTTATAAGGGTTTTGATTTCTTCCGATTACGACCGCATGTTCATTTTGCCAGAGGCAAAGAACCGCTTCCTCCTGCCGCCCGGACGCCAGGGCCTCCATCAGGCAATACTCATAAGCCAGATTTCCTGCGGCCGATCCCCGGTTTTCTTCAATCATATACATCGCTGCAAGCTCCATCTTTGTCTCAGACCAGAAGTCATTTCACGACGCTGTTGTCGGGCACGTCGTTAAAAACATGCTTTCCATTGTAAATGATCACGTTTTTCCCGATCTTGACTCCCATGTAAACGGTAACCCCCATGCCGACGATGGTATTTTCCCCAACAGACACATCCCCCGCCAGCACGGCTCCCGGTGAAATCCTGCAGTGATCCCCGATGACGCAGTTGTGCGATACCACCGCACCCGTGTTGATAATGCAGTCATTGCCCAGGAATGCCTCGCTCCCGATATACGCTCCGGAAAAAACCAGGTTTCCCTCTCCCATGGTCGAGGAGCTTTCTACGCAGGCCCTGGGATGGATGATGTTCGGCATGAAAAACTGATACTCTTTAATTTCCTCATACAGCTTTTTCCTTGCGAAAAACAGTGGGTCGGAGGCCGTATTCGCCAGGCCTCCGCAGGCGTTGACCGCCGTCCGGTGCCCCTCCTGATACTTTTGGCGCAAAATGTCAATGTCGCCAAGACAGGGCACACCCATCAGCATAGTTCCCGGTTCCGCATACATGTCCGTAATGCCTCCTAAGCGGTATCCACCCGTCAGGCGGATTGCGTCAATGCACATTCTTGCGACGTTTCCCCCGCATACAATCAGGATTTCATTGGCGGCGCTTTGTTTCCGGACTGCAGCTTCCTCCTTTATCAGCTTTAAAATATCCTTTTCCCTGATGATCCTGTCTGTCGGAAGCTCCGCCGCGCTTATGTGATGCTTTTTCATCAGTTCCAAAGCCTTTTTAGAAATATGATCCGTTTTTTCCGGAACGGCGCTGCTCTTCGCCGCTTCCGCCGGCTCGCCCGCAAGCTCTGCCACCACGTCCCCCACCTCGACCTCGGTCCCGTCTTGGATCTCGTAAGAAATATACCCGTCCTCCTCTGCCACCAGATCCCTGGTTTCCTTCGTCGTCTCTAATACGGCCAGCGTCTGTCCCTTTCTGACGAAATCCCCGCAGCTTACGCACCAGCATCCCAGAGTCACGAAGTCATCATTGGTCGTGATCCTCGGCATCGTTATTTTCATCACAGCATCACTTCCTTTATCTCATTTACTATGCGGCCCGCATTGGGAAGGATTTCCTTCTCCTCTTCCCTGCTGCAGGATATGGCACAGTCTGCCGCCGCAATCCGCCGGAAGGTGCGTCCCCGCAGCCTTTCACATAATCCGGAAACGACCTCTGCTCCCCAGCCTGCCCTTTTTGTCCCTTCTTCCAGGGTGAAAATAAATTTCTCGCCGCCTATGCACTCAGCCAGGCGGCCGTATGAAACCGGAGCGATCATGGTCACTGAAATGATATTGACCAGCAGCTCCTCCTCCAGCAGCAATTGCTCCGCCGCTTCCATCGCTGCCGTGAGCATCCCGCCGTAAGTGATAATGACGGCGTCTGCTTCCGCCCCTTCGTCCAGGGACAGCTTCACAAGCGGGAACCTCTCCTTTGTTTCCTCCACGTAAAACCGGCCGGCCCTGTTTCTGCAGACCGTGATCTGCCGGGCTCCGTACATGGTTTTGTTTTCTATGAAAAGCACGGGGCCCGACATGCACTCTTCGATTCTCAGCAGCAGTTTCCTGCAGTCCAGAATCGGCGATGCGGCAGCGATGCTCAGTCCCGGCATGCCCACAAAAAATTTTTCCAGGCTCTGGCTGTGCGTTGCGCCGTACCCCCGGCCGCCTCCCGACGGGACCCGGATCAGCACCGGCACTTCGACCTGCCCGGCATACATGTCTCTGTATTTTGTCCCATGGTTCAGAATCTGATCAAAGCCCAGGGAAATAAAATCTCCGAACATCACCTCCACAACGGATTTGATCCCGTTCATGGCCAGCCCGATCCCGATCCCGATCAGTCCGGCCTCGCTGATCGGAGTATTGACCACCTGCTCCGGATATTTTTCCGAAAGCCCCTTCGTCACCCTGAACGCCCCGCCGTAAGGATCCCTGATGTCCTCTCCCAGCACGACCGCATTGGGGCCCTTCTGCAAAATCTCTTCCAGGGCAGCATTTAACTGATGCAGGTTTTTAACATCCTCCCTGTTTAACAGGCTTTCTTCAAAAGGCCGGCTGTCCTCTTCCCCGGCACACGGCTCAAGCGCCCTTATGCCGGCCTCCTCTTTTTCACAGGCTTCCTCCGCCTGCGCCAGCTCCAGGTCGACCTGTCTCCTGATCTCCTCCCCTTCCTCCGCATCCAGAAGGCGCTCCAGCCTTTTTAAAGGATCCTTTTCCCGGCGTTCCTCCACCTCTCGGGGATCTCTGAAATCATCCCCCTTGCTGTGGGCCGCCAGCCTGTAGGTGTTGACAATCTGGCAAAAAGGCTTTTTTTCCTTCCTGACGTAAGAGACTGCCTCGGAAAAACAGCCGCAGAGCTTCTCTGCATCTCCGTCATCCGTCTCCGAGCACGGAATGCCGAAGGCATGAAACCGGTCCGCAATCGCTCCGGCAAAAACGTCCGCCCGTTTCGTTGTCATGGCATACTCATTGTTTTCCACCACAAACAGGATCGGAACCGCAAACACGGCCGCCATGTTCAGGCTCTCGTATACGACGCCCTGCCCCAGCGTGCCGTCTCCCAGAAAAACCACGGTCACATTGTCGGTCTTTTTTATTTTCTCCGCCCATGCCATTCCCACGGCGTCCGGCACGATCCCGCCCTGTATCCCGTTGGAAAAAAACCGTTTGTAGCATAAATGCTGGCTTCCGCCCCGCCCTCTGCACACGCCGCTTCCCTTTCCCATGATTTCGGCAAAAAGCCCCCGCACATTGTCAGAATAAGCAATAAAATGTCCATGGCACCTGTGATTGCTGAAAACAATATCTTCTTCTTTAAGGCTGGCCATGACGGCCGCCGCAACCGCTTCCTGCCCGATACACGTGTGAACCGTACCCGTCAGTTTATTCTCGGAAAACAGTTCCAAAAGCCGTTCTTCAAACCGGCGGATTTTATACATTTTCCTGTATAACCCAGTTAATGCTTCCCTGTTCATGCGTTTTGCTTCCCTTTCCTTCTTTTCCCGCCAGGACAGACTTCATTGTTTCTGCTCCTTCAGCCTCATTTTCACCAGTTTCTTTTTTACCAGTTTCATTTTCACCAGCTTCTTTTTCCGCTTCACCGCAAGAACCGCAAATTCCCTCGCCATGTTCTTCGTATAAAAAATCCGCTCCCCGCAGGACGGCTTCAGCAATTCCTTCTGCTTCGTCTCCCGCTTCAGGTCCGAAAGCTCTTTTTTCATCCATTTCGACAGCCGGGAAAAGCTCCTCTGGATTTCCCCCGCCGCCCCATAGCCCATGTAGGATTTGTAATGCACGTACAGGAAGTCCATCCCGCAGATGTGACGCAGGCCCTTCCTCGTCAGGCGGAAAAAATCAAGGACGTTACTGCTGCAGGTACGGTCCATCCTGTTTAAATACATCCGCCATCCCTCGTCCGTCAAAATCAGGGTATACTCCGCAGTTGCGATGCCGTAGGATTTGCGCACGCCGGAAATGAACCCGTCAATCTTTTTCGGCGTCTGCCCGGCAAACAGATTTCTTGAAAAGACATATTCCCGGTCTGAGCGGCATCTGTCGTAAATGTGAGGGTTCTCTTTCCTGTCAATCCCCGCCAGGTTGTAGACCATCTGCTTGATATCCAGGGAGCAGACGATGTCGTCCGCCTCCCCCGCCCCAAGTGACTCGTCATAAATCATAAAGGGCGTGTGAATGATATTGGCATAGGGCTCGATGGAATGAGCGTATCCGTTATTATAATCATGCCCGTAAAAGTCATCCCCGTGATCTCCGTACAGGATCACGACCGTATCTTTCAGAAGGCCTTTTTCTTTCAGGCAGGAAAGGACCGCGCCCGCCGTTTCGTCAATTTTCCGGTAGCCATGCCGCCATCGTTCCGTCGGATTCTTGATATGGAACTTCCTTTCGTCGCAGTAGCATAGATGACTCACCTCATTGCAGAAATAAATCAAAAAATTTCCGCCGTCCGCTGCACAGTCCATGGTTTTTTCAACGTCCGCAAGCGCCCTTTCGCAGTCCTCATAATTCACCAGATCGCTCTGTTTCGCATACATATGTCCGGGATTGATCTCGTTGCCAAGGGCCGCCGGGTAATGCACCCCCAGGGTCTGATACCCCAGCCCCCCAAGAACGTCCACGAAAGACTCGGCCTCTCTGTGGGTCTCGATAAATTCTCCGAAATACCGGGTGTTCTCGATCCGGTAAAGGTCGCCGTAAAGAATGTCGTTCAGCACCATCGCCGTGGAGGTCGCCGTCGAGTAATAATTGCGGTATCTTCTGCAATATTTAGAAAATTCACGTATATTGGGAAACAGCTCCGGATTCATGTCGTAAATCAGCCGGCTGACGCTCTCTAAATGCAATACAACCAGATTCTTCATTTTTTTCCACCCTGTCCTATGATTTCTCTGATATTTTCACAGATAAGAACAACCTCCTGACGCTCCAGATCCGCATACATCGGAAGCGTAAGCACGGACTCCGCCACCCGTTTTGCCACCGGCGTGGCCGACGACGAATAGACATTCCGATAGCATTCCGCATCACTGGCCAGAGGATAAAAATATTTCCGCGCGTAAATATTTCGTTTTTTCAGCTCCTCGTAAACGTCGTCTCTTCCGATCCCCAGGACCTCCTCATCGAAAAGCACGGGAAAATATGCATAATTTGACTTCACGTCCTTTTGCACAAAGGGAAGCGTAAGCCCCGCAGTCCCTTCCAGGCGCTCCAGATAGGTTTCAAACAGGATTTTCCTTCTGGCGATGTCCGCCTCCACGTTCCGCAGGTTGCAAAGCCCCATGGCGGCCCGCAGTTCGTCCATTTTGGCGTTGGCCCCCACCCCGTCCGTACACTCCTCGGAACGTATCCCGAAATTTTTCAGGCTGTACAGCTCACTGCCTGTCTCGTCGTCCCGGTAAACGACCGCCCCGCCCTCCACGGTATGGAACACCTTCGTCGCATGGAAGCTCAGCGTGGACATGTCTCCGTAGCTGACGGCCGGCTTCCCTTTATAGGTCACGCCAAAGGCATGGGCCGCATCATAAATCACCTTCAGCCCATGCCGCTTTGCGATTTCCTCGATTTTCTCCACATTGCAGATCCTGCCATAAACGTGCACCGGGACGATCGCGCAGGTCCTTTTACTGATCAATGCCTCCAGCTTTGCTGCGTCCATGGTGAAGTCCCGTCCGTCAATATCGCAGAATACGGGGGTCAGATTATTTCTCACAATCGCATGGGTCGTGGAAATAAAGGTGAAGGGCGTTGTGATCACCTCTCCGGACAGCCCCAGGGACTGCAGTGCCATCTCCAGCGCCATATGCCCGTTCGTCATCAGCGAAAGCTTCTCCGTCTGCAGGTACCGGCCAAGCTCCCGTTCCAGCCGCCCGTGGTATTCGGCCATATTGGTCAGCGCATGGCTGTCCCACAGGGGCTTAATCTGTTCCATGTATTCCTCATAGTCCGGCATGGAGGGGCGGGTCACGTAAATCGGCTTCTCCAGTCTGTTTTTCATCAATACACCCCCGTCAGCATTCTCCTGATATAATAAAACAGGTAAAACGCCCGCTCGACACAGTTCATTTCCCGGAAAATAATCCTCAGGCCCTTCCCGGGCCCCCCGTCCAAAGCCGCTTTGGCGAGAAGCTGCCAGTAATCCCTGCAGATCCTCATATAAACCCGCCAGCGGGCGCCGGCCGGAAACAGCTCTATGACGACCTTCAGGCTTTTGATCCTGTCCCTGCACAAAAATTCCGGTTTCATGGCGCTGAAATTCCCCCCGTGGGCCGGAACCCACCGGTAAGCGGCCATGGTCTCTTCCAGCATCGCAATTTTCCCCCTGCTCACCGCAATGGCCTCTATGATAAAATCGTCCACCATGGCCGTCTGTAAAAGATACGGATCCCAGGCGCCGTCCCTGTAATAATTCCTGGCCATGAAGCAGCCGACAAATTTAAACTGATTGTAGGGATACATGGTTTTGGCAAAATCCCCCGGAGCTTCCAGCGCATGGTCCAAAAGCTTCGGCCCCGTAACCATCTCCCGCCCGTAGCGGTCCACCACCGCCACCCTGGTCATCACTCCTGCGCATTCCGGATGCCGGTCCAGATAATCCGCCTGTTTCTGCAGCTTCTCCATGTCGGTCCAGTAATCGTCGCACTCCAAAAAGGCGACATACCTGCCTCTGCACCGGCGCAGGGTCGAGACCACGTTCCTGCTCGCTCCCAGGTTTTTCTTCCGAAACAGCGGCTTTACGATATCCGGATATTTTTCCGCATACTCCCGGATAATCCTCCTGGTCCCGTCCGTTGAGCAGTCCTCGCCGACCACCGCCTCAAAACGAAAATCCGTGCGCTGGCCGACCACGCTGTCAAGGGCCTGCCTGACATACGTCTCATGGTTATACGCCAGCATCATGACGCTGACCTTGACCTCCTGCTCCATCCCCGTTCCTCCTCTTTAAAAACTTTTCCATGATCTCCGCCATCCAGACAGATTCTGTCCTCGTCAGCTTGTAGCTCTTCTTATCAAACCCGTTGATCGCCGACACGAAGTCGCTCAGCTCATAGCGGAGCCCGTCGCCCAGGAATTTGCTGAAATGCTTTTCGTTCATGGAGCCGTCCTCGAACCTTGTTTCAAAAGACTTTGTCTTCCACCAGGGCGCTTCCGCCACTATATAGCCCCTGGTCCCGGAAATAATCAGCTGGCCCTCTGACTTCACGCCAAGCCCTGCCTTCACCGTGGCCAGGCTGTTCTCGTAGCGCAGGTACGCCTTCGCATAGACGTCAATCCCTCTCTCGTTTTGAAAGGTCTCAAACCGAAGGTCCCTGTAATCCTTTCCCAGGATCTTCACGATGGCAAGAAGCGGATAGCTGGCCAGCTCCGTGAAGCTGCCTCCGTACAGAGCATCGGTCAATTCCCTGGAAGACGGCTTTTCCAGCTTGGTAAAACAGGCTTCGACGTCCCGGACCTCCCCGATCTCGCCGCTGCGGATAATCCCCAGCAGCCGGATGAAGCCCGGACAGTAGGCAGTCTTCACCCCCTCCATGAGAACGCATCCCATTCCGGAGGCCAGGTCAAACAGCTCCTCCGCCCCCTTCTTCGTTAGAAACATCGGTTTTTCGCAAAGCACATGCTTCTTTTGTAAAAGAGCCTCTCTGATATAGGGCTCATGGGTTTCATGAGGAGAAGCAATATAAACGGCGTCCACGCTTTTTAGGAATTCGTCCAGTCTGTCGTAATAATGGTTCAGCTCGAACCTTTCCGCATAAGCCCGCGCCTTTTCCAGCCTGGGATGGTAAACGCTCTCCACGTTCAGCCCGCTCACGTACCTCGCCTCCGGCACGAACCGGCCGGCAATGCGGCCCGTGCCGATCACGCCGATCCGGACGATCCCGTAATTCTTCGCCCGCAGCATCGTGCTGGAAATCCCCTTCGTCCGTTCCAGATACACCACCTGACAATATGCCTTCAGGTAGTCAAACACCCCGGTCCAGTCGGAGCCCACCGTAAAAACGTCGATTCCGTACCGCTGGATATCCTCTACCTTCTGGCCCGCATGGTCTTCAATGATGACTTCGTCCACGAAGCCGGTCTGCCTCACGTGCTCGATCCGCTCCATAATGGAATCGACCACATTAAGCTTCCCTCTGGAAGCATCATAATTTTCCGTGGTAACACCCACGATCAGATAATCCCCCAGCGCCTTTGCCCTCTGAAGCAGCCGGTAATGGCCTTCGTGAAACAGGTCAAAAGAGCCGTATGTAATCACTTTCTTCATTGGCAGCCCCTCTCCTCGCCAGGCCCCTGCAGCGTTTCGGAAAACGCCGCAGGAAGCCTGAGTTTTGTGATCGGATGTGTCTTTCTGTCCTTCTCCTCCGGCAGCTCCATGTAATCTCCGAATTTAAAGCGAAGGTATGCGTCATAGTCATAAATCCCGGTCAGCCTTTTTCCCTCAAAGGAATAGGGCCCGCTCTTCTGATACCATTCCCGCAAATATCCCCGCTCCCTTGCCGGTGCGGGAAAGGACAGGATCCTGACCCACGGGGAAGCTTCATATTTCCGGTTCCCCCGCCGCATAAACCGGTCATACCGCCTTTTCAGCCGCTCCTCCGGGTAACGGCTCAGGATCCGGTAAAGGGCCCTCTTCCAGAAATTTTCCTCCGCCTTCGCCCCCACCGGCGACCACATCAGCTTGCGCAGGAGGAAGCATTGCAGGTCATAAAGCCTTCTGGCCCCTTTCCCGGCGGGAATGCTGTCCAGGGGAAACACGTCGATAAAGATTCCCTGATGATACTTCAGATCCTCCTGATCCTTCCGCAAGAACAGGCTGTCCCTTCTCCGTAATTTCCCGTACCCCCAGCGGTACCCCTCCGTCGCGCTGCTGTCCTGGAACAGAAAGCGCTCTGTGTCCAGCTCCGTTTCGCAGGCTTCCTTAAACCGTTCATACTCCGGCCTGAGAAGCGCCACGTCCGCATCGTCGTCCCAGGGAATGAAGCCGCCGTGCCTGACCGCTCCCAGCAGGGTCCCCGCTATGATATTGTAGGAAATTTCTCTCTTACGGCAGATCCGGTCCACCTCGCAGAGCATCTCCAGCTGGATCTGCTGAACCGCCCTCAGCTCCTGTTTTGACATCCGATATGCTTCCACTTCCACCTCCGGCTGCGTGCAGTTTGTGATTCATGATCATGACCGGCTTTCCGGCCGCCTTAAACAGCTCGATGACAGAGCTTCTGTTCCCGTAATAGGCGTCGGACACCTCCACCGCCCGGCGCAGGTCGGAAGAGGTGTCGTAAATGCCGAGCCTCTCTTCCTGATAATCCCGCACGAGCTTCCCGTATCGCTGCGCCGCCTCCGGATTCATGGATTTTGCCGTCGCCTCGCTTAAAGGATGCGGCCTCCACAAAAGCGCCACCTCCCGATTGCGGCGGAAGGTCTCAAATACCGTTTCCAGCTTTTGAAAAAAGTCCTCACAGTAAGGCGCCATAAGCATGTTCAGATGGGTGTTCAGAAAAATCACCTTTTTCCTCCTGCCGTCTGCGAATATGGCCTGCTTCCAGTCCTCCGGCAGGCTGTCTTCACGGCTGCGCCCCCCATGCGAATCAAATTTAGGGGATCCGTATGCGACAAACTTCCTTTCCAGGCCCTCTTTGATTCCTGTCGCCTTCCCGTATTCTTCTATGTACCGCCTTCTTACCTTTTCTGACTGCAATACCACCACGTCCGAGTAAATCGTGCCGGGCAGCACGCAGTAATGCTCCCCGACCACGTCGTTCTGATGAACGAAATAGGGAATATAAATCAGCTGATCCGCACACCGGCGGAGCCGTTCGGCATAGAAATCCGGATGGACGCTGGTAACATAGTTATACTGATCATAAGGATTATGGATATAGACGATATCCGGCTTCCATTCTCCAATGTCATGCTCCTCCCAGTTCAGGACCGGCACGTATTCCGGATAATCCCTCCGTTCATCGTGCAGCTCCCCGAGGCTCCCGTCCGGGTTTTTATCATAATAAGGGATCGGCATCACATACGCGTCGCAGCTTTCGTCTCTCTCTGCCGCCTCCCACACACTTTCAAGAGAATCCCACATGGCAGCCTTATAGGGTAGAAAGACGATCTCCTTCCTGCTCTCCGGGATCTCATATCTGATAAGGTTTGAAAGCTCTGCCAGCTCCCTTGTCACTTTTTTCACCAGCTTCCGGCATTTCGCCGCATCGGAAAGCGCAGTGCTGATCTGATACAGGGTCTCGCAGTATTCCTCCAGAAGCCCGATCACCGAAGCGCACTCCCCCTCCGATTCTTCGATTCCGTTTCCCACGAGAAGGGCGCTTTCCTGGCACTGTATAAGCGCATCCGTCACGCCCTGAGGGTCGGCGGCCATGGTTCCCAGTATGGAATCGTTTACTTTCCCAAGCATTTCCACCGCAGCAAGCAGCTCCTTTTTCATGCGCCGCCTCATGGTCCTCCCTCCTTTGCTTTCCTGATACAGGCCTTTGCGAAGCACAAAATCGTCGGAATATCCCGGCAGTATGTCCGTCCAAAGCCTGCTGCGCCAGACGTTCCGGCAAGCCCGGGACCGCAGAAGCCACTCGGGAAAGAGTCCCTCCTGCCTTCTCTGGTCTTGCTTTCACGGCGCAGAGGGCTTTTCCCGGAAACACTGCCGGAATATTCAATAAATTTTTGAGTTTCGCAAAGGCCTGTTCCTGAGATTTTAAATAAGGCATATTTCGGCCCCCGTCTGCGGGGGGCTGCCGGCGGGACTCCGGTTCCTGTCATAAGACATTCCCAGTCCCTCCGGCTTCGCTCCCGGTACTTCTTCCGCATGGTTTCCCGTCCGGAAGTTCCCAAAGGTCTTGGCATACCCAATACCCGGCCCTTTCGCCGGCTTCTAATGCCGTCTTGTTTTTTATATCAAAAGGATTCTCCCCCGCAGTCCCTTCCGCATTGTCTGGGAATCGGTCAAATGCCGTCCGGCATTTATCTGCAGGTTCTTCCATTATGACCCTGTTTCCGGCGCCTGTTTCTGCCCCGCCGCTTCCCGAAGCTTCTGCTCCCTGAGCCTGGCGCCTCTGTTTTTTGCATTTTTCGCCGCATTCTCCCGTTCGGATGTCTGCAGCCCGCAGGCAGAGCAGACAAAATTCCCGTCCACCTTTATCCCCATGCCGCCGCAGCTGCTGCACTCCCGGCCGATGTCTTTCCCGAACACTTCTATAAATTCTATAGAACGCTCCAGGCACTTCTGTCTCAGCCTTGCTTTGATATAGCCTCTCTGCCACATGCTGACCGAATAATTGATCCTCTTATTTTTTCCGGCCTTTGACGTTCCCGGCAGCTTCGGCAGGCAGACCACGGCCGGCTTTTCCTCCTTCAGCATCCGGTTGATCTCTCCATTGATATAATCGTGCAGGGATGCCTCCAGGCGTTTCTTTCCCGAACGGTACTTCTCCCTTCCGGAATTGTTCTGTTTATTTTTTTGGTACCGCGCCGTCCCCTCGCGCACATATGCGGTAAGGGCCTCCTGACGGACGCCGCAGTCCTTTCCGTAAACGTTTCCCTGATCGGTCACGAACATTTCCCGCATCCCCATGGAAAGGCCCACCTCGTTTCGATACTCTTGAAACCGCTTTGCTTCCCTTTCGATTGGAATGCTGATCCTCAGGCTCCTTTGCTGCGGATAAAGCCTTACGTAAATCTGGCTGCCGTAACGATTATGATCCGTCAGCAAAACAAAAATCCGTTTCCGGGGCTCCTTCGTCGAAAGATATATCCCATGGTCTCCGTAGCGATACCCCTTCTGCGTAACCGAAAAGCCATTTGCGCTGTCGGTATGCATCTTTTTCAAATGCTTCCTCACCTGCCTGCGCAGATACCGGCAAAGACGCCCCTCATCCCTTCCCCGGCGTACCTCCCCGTAGGCTCTTTCCCATTCTCCCGAAAGGGTAATTTCCCGCTCCAAAAGGACCGCCTCGAAGCATTGGCTCTGTTTCATAACAAACCGAAGATAATGCCGGTCCTCCGGGGTCAGGTTCGGGTTTTTCCTGATGTTCTCTTCAACCCTGCTCTTCACCTGGGACCATTGGCTCTTAATATCCCGCAGAGCATCAAAAATCGCACAATAAAAGTACACGGAGGGAAGCGCAAGCCGCGCCCGCAGGCCGTCCGCAGTCATCTCGTTCTGCACCGTATATCCCGGATAAAGCTTCGGCAGGCTTCTGATCCCGCCGTACCGCTGGTAAACATGATTCTTTACCTTCTGATAATCCCCGGCCAATTCTTCCAGCTTCCCCATCTCTTCCTCCGAAAGGGGAACCCTGTTATATTGGTAAACAGTTTTATATATAGCGCTTGACGGCATAGACGGACATCCTGCTTTCCAAAATCACTCAAGGCAAATTTCGCAGATTGTTTTAATCTGCGAACCGGTTTCAGGGTTTTCAAACCGGGACGCCTATAAGGTACTACGGCGAAAATTCACAAAACATAAGCAAAACCGGGTTCTGTGACGGCAAAACGGCGCCGGCGGCCGGCGTCAATTCTCATTATACGTTTGCAGCGGGGATTTGTCAATGAAGCGGACGCTGTCAGATTTTTCAAAATCATTCCGTTCTCTGGAAGAGATCCGGAAAAAACGAGGGCTTCCTGTTTATTATGGGTCGGAAAAATGGTCAAAAAATTTCGTTTGCTCCGGTCATTGTTCTGAAGGGCTGCATGCCTCCGGAGAGGGAGGGTGACCCTTCGCACGCGAGCCGGCCGTCTGCCAATCATGGTCGCCATATGGGTCAAACATAGCTGACAAATGCCATATATTTATGAGCTCAAGGCAAATTTCGCAGATTAAAACAATCCACGAAAAAAACGGCCCTTTCCCGGCAGCCGCCCATTCAGTATAATCTGTAAAGAGCAAAAGCAGGCTCTGTCTTTACATCAGGAAAATTATCGCCTCATTTCCCATTCTCTTTTGAGCCGGCTCAAAAATTCATTAGACGCCCTTGAAAAAACCTGATATTTTTTCCAGACAATACATAACTCTGCTTCCATGCGCAGATATAATGGCCTGAAACAAAGCTCCCTGTCACCATACTGACATCACCGCTGTAAAGGTAATAATGAATCAAAGGATGTTATTTCCAGCCTCTCTTTCATTTATACCCTTGATTATATCAGGAAATTCCATACCTTTCGAATATGAAAGCGCATTCTTTATATGCATCTGATACCCAACTGCGATAGCTTTATAATAGGTGCATAAGGAAACGGGAAAATGGCAGGTGATCAGCCCTCTCCGGAGGGACTGTGACCCTCCGATTACATAGAAACCTGTAAGGGAATCTGGAGAAAGGAGGGCTGAGCCAATGGATATTTCAGGACTTATGACAGTGTTAAGCTTTGGCTTGACCTGTTTCGGAATAGGATACTCTATCGGTAAGGATAGTAACAAGACACAAAAATAGCCACCCTCCCGACCAAAGGATGCGGCTATAGCTGTAACTGACTAATCGGGCTAACCGTCTATCGGCAGCTCCTGTTGGACATCTGTTAGCGCAGATGTCCTTCTTTATGTTCAATATACCACAATCTCCAAAGTGCCGCAAGCATTTTTTAGCGGTTGTGTTTGAAAACACCGTTAAGGCAGCTCCGGATATCCAAGGAGCAAGTATGAACAGCACAGGCGGGAGATGCCATGACAACGCCCGCTGTGAGAGCATATGGGCGAGAATGAAATCAGAACTGCTGGTATGGCCGTTATGAGACAGAAAAAATGAGCACAGATGAACTCAAGGCCATCACATGGCTTGAGAATTGACCTGACAGCAAAGGAATTTGATATTATCGCTCTGCCAGGGCACGGCACAGCCCTCATCCATGACAGAGCCGGCGGCTTTCATCTGACAAAACCGTCAAAAAAGCCCCGGTCTTTCCCACAGGCGGACGATAGGAGGTTTTGCAGATCCCGCCGCGCCTGCGCAGGCAATTTTCGCCGACCCGGTTTGATAGAGGCAAAATTGCCTGTAACAGGCGGCGCGGCGGGATCAAAAAAACCGAACGTGTCCGCCGGGGAACGGCCAGGGCTTTTTTGACGCCGGATACCAGAAAAAGCAGCCGGCTCTGTCTACATCCAAAACCACTCTGCGCCGTGCCCGTCCCCTCCCCGTCTCCCCCGCAGCTCTTATTTAACCACATTGACCCCATCCCCGAAATCCAGCACATGAGGATAATGGGTCTTCCTCTTCTCCACCGGCGGAAGCTGCATATAATCTCCGAAGAAATTTTTAAGCATCCGGTCCGTATCCTTCGGAAAGTTCAGCAGGATATCCTCAAAGGGATATTTCTTAAGGGGATAGACCTTCGACTTTTCCAAAGTATTCCAATGGGGACTGGTATCGCCGGGAAAGCCCATCCTCCTGGTCTTTCGGCCGTTATATTTCCTGCATATCCGGTCGCAGCGTCTGTAGATCCACCGGGGCGATATCCGGAACAGCCTCATGGCGCCGCTCACCAGGCAGCAGATCCCCTGCGCAAGCTTCCGTTTCCAGCCGCCGAAGCTCATATAAGGATGAGAAACACTCCGCAGGATCAGAAGCTTGCTGTAGAACCAGGCGGTCCATACCTGGAAAAAATACGCAGCTTTTCCGTCCGCCAGATTATCATAAGGATACAGATCCAGAAAGATCCCCAGCTTCGCTTTCACGCCCTGCATGGCTTCCTCCTGGAACCTGGTCCCTTTTTTGCAGAGCCTGGTGGTCATCAAAGGGTAATTCGGATCCGTTTCACAGTTCAGGATATAATATCGATCGGAAAGCTTTTCCTCCACCAGCTTCATGGCCCTGTCAAAGTCGGCTCTCGGCATGGCAAGGTCGATGTCATCGTCCCAGGGAATAAAGCCCCCGTGGCGGACGGCCCCGATCCCTGTCCCGGCTATGCCGAAATAGCGAAGCCCCGCCTCGTCGCAGACCGCCATAAAGTCTTTCAGGATCTCCAGCTCCGTCTGCTGCACCCGTTTTAAAATTTCCGGTTCATAAAATTTCGTTGCCATTCCTCTCTCCTCCCGACAGCCGTCTGATCACATATCCCGCCAGCATAAGCCCCGCCACCGGCGGCACAAAGGAAACGCTCCCCGGCGCCGGCCGGCCGGCAGTCCCCTTCCGCTCTTCCGCTTCCTCCGCCCTGCCCGCTTCCGCCAGGCCGGCAAGGTTCTTTGCCGCAGCCTCCGGCCCCCTTACGGGCACAGCCGGCTTCTCCCTGGAATAGAGCACCGTCAAACGGCGGACCTCCCTCTTTTTCAGCTCCCGCCGCATAACGCGGCAGAGGGGACAGACGCTTGTCTCATAAATATCCGCGATCTCGAAGGCAGAGGGATCCAGCTTATTTCCGGTTCCCATGCAGCTGATGATCGGTACCCTCCGTTCCTGGGCAAGCTCTGCCAGCGCAAGCTTCGCCGAGACCGTGTCGATGGCATCCACGATAAAATCCGGCCGCTCCTCAAAAAATCCCGCCGCATTTTCCGGGAGCACAAACTGCTCCCGCAGGCGGACCCGGATCTGCGGATTGATATCCAAAAGCCTGTCCCTCATCACCTGCGTCTTGTACCGCCCCACGGTGCTTTGCAGAGCAATGCTCTGGCGGTTGATATTGGAGAGGGACACGGTATCGCTGTCGATCAGCGTAAGCCGTCCCACGCCGCCCCTGGCCAGAGCCTCGAGGCAGTGGGAGCCCACACCGCCGATGCCAAACACCATGACATGGCTGTTTTTCAGCCGTTCCAGGGCCGCTTTCCCAAGCAGACGCTCCGTTCTTGAAAATTCATATTCCATCGCCCGACGCTCCGTTCCTTTTCTTTCCTTCCTTCAAAAGGAAGACCCCGGCAAATAACAGCGCCGGGAATATCACCGCCGCCAAAAGCCCCCCCTTTAAGCCGCCGCCCTTTCCGGCGGCCATCCCCAC
>CATJIW010000265.1 GCA_949740745.1 uncultured Lachnospiraceae bacterium
CAGCTTTGCGTCAAAATCGTCGCCGCCCAGACGAGTGTCGCCGTTGGTGGCCAGAACCTCGATGACGCCGTCGCCGATCTCAATGATGGAGACGTCAAAGGTGCCGCCGCCCAGGCCATATACCAGAATCTTCTGCTCCTTCTCATTGTCCAGGCCGTAAGCCAGAGCCGCCGCCGTGGGCTCATTGATGATACGCTTCACCTCAAGGCCCGCAATCTTCCCGGCGTCCTTGGTGGCCTGCCGCTGTGCGTCGTTAAAGTAAGCGGGAACTGTAATGACCGCATCCGTCACTTTCTCGCCCAGATAGCTCTCCGCATCCGCCTTTAACTTCTGAAGAATCATCGCGGAAATCTCCTGGGGAGAATATTTCTTTCCGTCAATGTCCACCTTATAATCGGAACCCATATGCCTCTTGATGGAAGAGATGGTCCGCTCCGAGTTGGTCACGGCCTGCCGCTTTGCAGGATCCCCCACCAGTCTTTCGCCGTTCTTCGTAAAAGCCACAACGGAAGGAGTGGTGCGGATACCCTCTGTATTTGCGATCACCACCGGCTTTCCACCCTCCATGACCGCCACACATGAATTTGTTGTTCCCAAGTCAATGCCTATGATCTTTCCCATGATTCATTTCCTCCTGTATTATCCACTTTACTTCTTGCTGACAGTTTAATTTGCAACCTTTACCATGCTGTGGCGCACCACGCCTCCCCGGTAAAGATATCCCTTCTGGAATTCCTCCACGACCACATTCTCGCCGGCCTCCGCATCCTCCACATGCATGACCGCATTGTGGAAGTCCGGATTGAATTCCTGACCCACCGCCTCAATGACTGTCACGTCCATAGACTCCAGGGTCGTAAGAAGCTGCTTATATATCTTATCCATTCCCTCCGCAAAAGGAGAATGGGCTTCTTCTTCCTTTAAGGTTGCCATGCCCCTCTCAAAATTATCCACCACCGGCAGAATTTTTTCGATGACGCTCCTGGCCCCCACTTCATACATGGCGGCCTTCTCCTTCTCCGTCCGTTTCCGGAAATTCTCAAACTCCGCCATGGACCGCTTTAACCGGTCCGTCAGATCCTCGATCTGTTCGTCCTTCTTATCCTTTTTTTCCTTCTTCTTAAAGAAGCCCTTCTTTTCCGGAGCCGCTCCGCCCTCCTGGGCCGTTTCCCCTGCTTCCTCCGTTCCCGCCTCTTCCGGCTCTCCGCCTTCTGCAAGCGTCTCCCCGCCCTCTTCCATCTGCGGGTTTTCTTCCGTAACTGCCGAAGCCTCCTGTCCGTTTTCCGCTTCTCTCTGCTCTTTCTGCGTATCCGTCACGTTCTCTCCGCCTTTCTATACCGCTTTTTTGTTTCTCTTTCTTCTTTCTGTCTTTCCGGTTATTCTTCTTTTTATTCTTCTTTATTCTTCTTTCTTAAACATGGTATCCAGCTGCCCCATCACCGTCTGGAGCGCCGAAACCACCTTCTCATAATCCATCCGCTTCGGCCCTACGATCCCGATGGTGCCCTGAAGGCCGTCCCCCAGGTCGTAAGTCGCCGTCACCACGCTGCAGTCCTTCATGCTCTGAACCGGAGTTTCATTCCCGATATAGACCTGAATCCCCTGCTGCCCTTCCGCCCCCAGCTGATCCGTCAGAAGGTTGGTGAGCTGTTTCTTCTCTTCAAATACCTGGATGATCTCCCTGGCCTTGCTGCTGTCGGAAAGCTCCGGATACCGGAAAATATTGGTGGCCCCGCTGGTATAAATCTGCAGATCCTCATCGTCGCTTCGGATGGCCTCCGCCACCGCGTCCAGCACCTTTCCCACCACCTCCACATGGCCGCCGGCCTGCTCCTTGAGCTTGGTGATAATGCCCAAATTAATCTCCTCAATGGTCAGCCCGTTCAAATTCGTATTGAGCAGCAGGTTCAGAGAAAGGATGTCTTCCTCCTTCAGCTGTTCCTCCACCTCAAAAATGGTGTTCTTAATGAGATTGCCCTCCACGACCACCACAGCCAGAAGCTTGCGCTCCTCCACCCTGGAAAGCTGGATGAACTTCAGCTTGTTCCGGTTATATCTGGGAGCGGAGATCATGGACGCATAATTGGTATTGAGCGCCAGAACCTTCGCCATCTGCTTCAGCACCTGCTCCATCCGGTCCATCCGGTCAATCAGGAAGTCGCTGGTCTGCGCCAGCTCCTGCCTCCCTGCCTCCCGGTCCGTCGTCTCCAGCATATGATCCACATAAAGGCGGTAGCCCCGGTCCGTGGGAATCCGCCCTGCCGAGGTATGGGGCTGGACGATCAGTCCCATTTCCTCCAGATCCGACATCTCATTGCGGATCGTCGCCGAAGAAAGCTGCAGGTCCGAATATTTGGAGATGGTCCGCGAGCCGACCGGCTCCCCGGTTTCCTGGTAATTGCGGATGATTGCGTTTAAAATCTTTTTCTTCCGTTCGTCCAGTTCCACGTCTCACGTCTCTCCTTTCCTGTTAGCACTCAACAAAAGGGAGTGCTAACATCCATATGAATAAGATAGCACTCCCTTTATCCTTTGTCAATACGTTTTTTTCAAATTTCTGTAAATCCTGCCGGGACGGCTCCCGCTTTTTCCTTCCACAGCTCTGTCAAAAGCTGCTGCAGCTCTTCCGCTTCTCCCTCTCCCAGATGAAAGGTCCTTGTGAAGATTCCTTTATACTCAACAATCTCCCCGCCGGAAATACTCACAGTCCAGAGGACCACGCTGTCCTTATAAAAGGCCAGAAAAACACTCGCCCAGCCGCCTCCCTTCAGAGGCCGGTTCATGGCAAAGCCGTTTTTTTCCATCTGATTCACATGACTGCACAGCCGCCTGACGGACTCCCGGTCAGATACCATGCAGTTTTTTCTGGAGTTCACGCCCACCGGATTGAAGGTGAAGGAAACCGCCGTGATCTCTCCGGCATCGATCACCGGAACCTGCACCCGCCAGATTCCATAAAGAACCAATAATGACAAAAAAATTCCCGCCGCAATAATCCATTTCTTTGTTTTCTTCTTCATAGATTTCCTCCTGCTTATTCTCTAAAGCAGAAACTCCGCCAGCACATAATTGCTCACGTCGATGCCCTGCGCCGTCAGGCGCCAGCACGTGCCCTCAGCTCCGGTCCGCTCCATCAATCCGTCCCGTTCCATGGCTCCCAGGACGTTTCCGTAAACAGCTTTCAGCTTCGTTCCGAACCGTCTTTCAAACCCTCTCTCGGAAACCCCCTCAGTCAGGCGCAGGCCCAGGAACATAAACTCCTCCATGGCCCGGTCCATGGTCACGGCTTCCTCCTCCTGACGAAGCCGTCTCAAAACCATTCCCCCGGGCGTCTCCTCCCTCCGGCCATTCTCCGTTCCCTCCAGAAGCCTCAGGTAGGTTTCCAGATCTCTGCCATTGGAAAACCGCCTTCCGTCTGCGCCCGCCGCGCCTGCATAGCTTCCGTTCAGAAAGGATGCGGCAGAAATCCCGAAGCCAAGATAAGGGACGCCCGTCCAGTAGCCTGTATTATGCCGGCAGGCAAAGCCCGGCTTTGCATAATTGGAAATCTCATAGCGTTCATAGCCGCAGGCGGCAAGCAGCCTCCCGGTCAGGACGTACATTTCCCGCTCCTGCGCCTCTGCGGGCAGGGGGCGGCAGTCCTCCTCCCCCGCCTCCCTGGCCAATGCCTGCCTGTGATATTTATCATAAAAGGGCGTGCCCTCCTCAAGGATCAGGCTGTATACGGAAATATGCTCCGGAGCAGGGGAAAGCTCCGTCACCGCCCGGAGGCTCTTTTCAAAGCTCTCCAGGGTCTGCCCCGGAAGCGCCGCCATCAGATCCACATTGATATTCTGAAACCCGGCTTCTCTGGCAAGCCCATAGCTCTCCCGAAACTCCTCAAACGTATGGATCCGTCCAAGAAGCAGCAGCTCCCCGTCGTCGGCAGACTGCAGCCCGATGCTCAGACGGTTAATCCCGGCCCTCCGGTAAATCTCTGATTTTTCCCTCGTCAGCGTCCCCGGATTGGCCTCCAGGGAAATCTCCGCCTCCTCCGCCACCGCAAACTCCCGGCGGATACAAGCCAGGGTTTCCGCAATCTCCTCTGCCTCCACGATGGACGGCGTCCCGCCCCCGAAGAACACGGAGGTTACCGCCCCGGCACACGCCTCCGCTTCCTGCCCTCCCCCGCAGCGCCCGGCCTTTTGCAGCTCCTCTGCCGCCAGGCAGATTTCCTTTCGCAGCGCCCTCATATAAGCTCTCTGCACCGTTTCCTCCGCCGGCGCCGACACAAAATCACAGTACCCGCATTTCCTCGCACAGAACGGAATATGCACGTATAACTCCATTTCCACTCCTTATTTATACAGACAGCCGCCGCCCCTCCTGCGGCGGCTTTACAGTCTCCGACAGGACTGGCGGCGGTTTTCTTTCATGACTCCCCGCCGCTTTTATTTGTCATCCAGCTTCAGCACACTCATAAAGGCCTTCTGCGGAATCTCCACGCTTCCCACCTGGCGCATCCGCTTCTTGCCCTCCTTCTGCTTCTCCAGAAGCTTCCGCTTTCGGCTGATATCGCCGCCGTAGCATTTCGCCAGCACGTCCTTGCGCATGGCCTTGACGGTCTCTCTGGCGATGATCCGGTTCCCGATGGCAGCCTGAATGGGAATTTCAAAAAGGTGCCTGGGAATCTCTTCCTTAAGCTTCTCACACATCTTCCGTCCACGCTCATAGGCCGTATCCGCATGGACGATGAAGGACAGCGCATCCACCGCTTCTTTATTTATAAGGATGTCCAGCTTCACCAGATTGGAACGCTCATAGCCCTTCAGCTCATAGTCAAAGGACGCATAGCCTCTGGAACGGGATTTTAATGCGTCAAAGAAATCGTAAATGATCTCGTTCAGGGGAAGCTCGTAGCGCAAAAGCGCCCTGGTATCCTCCAGATACTCCGTTCCCACGTATACGCCCCGC